>NZ_NFLA01000001.1:0-201071 GCF_002160675.1 Erysipelatoclostridium sp. An15 | reverse complement strand
AAAACATTCTAATAAAAATAGAAAAAAAGCAAATAATAAAAGAAAAAATATATTTTAAAAAGTAAATACTAGTAAAGGAGGAATTAAAATGATAATTAGACTAAAAAGTATCCATGCCAATGTAGTTAATGAGAGTGAAGTAATTGATGGTTCTAAAATTAGCGCACTAATAAAAGTTGGTTATAGCTATAACAAGGATAAAAAGTTAGAAATTGACTATCATATTTCATTAATACAGCATAACAAAAATGTTTTTGTTGTTAAAATTAATTATTTAGTTGAAGAATCAGTTAATCAAAATAATGAAAAAGATATGCTTGATAAAGCTGTTAGTCAATTAGAAAAGCGAATTGAATTAATTTTAGGAATGCTATGCGATGAAATTGGTATAAACTTACTAAGTTGACTTTTATTTAGTCAACTTAGTAACAAACTAATAAAATAATCATATTTTATAGTAGAGGTGGAATATGATAGTTTATATTAATGGAAATGATAATCGCTGTAAGTATTTAGCTAAGTTAATAGAAGCAGATGGTCATCGCGTTGAAACTAATATTAATATGTTAGATGTATGTCACATTCTGTATTTAGGACGTGATGGTGCTGGATTTGAACAAGTTGATTTTAAGCCCAATGCTATTGTAATAACTTTATTAAAAAATCAACGATTATCTTATTTAAGTAAATTAAAAGGTTTTAATTATGAATATTTATATCATGATGATGATTTTGTTTGGGAAAATACTTTTATTTGTGATGAAGCATTAATAGCTTATATGATTATAGATAATAAAATTTCGTTAGCGAATGCTAAAGTATTGATTTTAGGCTATGGTCATTGTGGTAAAGATTTAGCTAATAAATTAGATGCTTTTAAAGCTAAGATCACTATTGCTAATCGCAATAACCATTACTTTGATGAAGTAATAAAAAAAGGATATTCATATCATTCATTAAAACATTTGAACCTAGATAAATATGATTATGTTATTAATACTATTCCAAAGCAGATTTTAACTAGACAAATATTAAGTACCAAAAAACCAGGTTGCAAAATTTATGATATCGCTTCTAAACCATATGGTATGAACATTCAAGATCGTGATGAAAATTATCATCTATTAAAACAATTACCAACAAAATATGCTTATCAAAGCAGTGCTTTAGTTTTATATCAGGCTATTAAGAAAGTTGTTGATCGTTATGCTGGAAAATAAAAAAATTGGAATCGGATTAACTGGATCTTTTTGCTCGTTAGAAAAAACACTATCAGTAATAAAAGATTTAAGTAAGTTAAAATGTGATTTATATATTTTTGCAAGTGAAAAAATATTAACATGTGATACTCGCTTTGATAAAGCTGATGAATTAATTGAAGAATTAGAAAAATTATCCAAACGTAAAATAATTGATAATGTTGTTGATAGTGAAATTTTCGGTCCTAAAATTCCTTTGGATATCATGTTAGTAATGCCATGTAGTGGTAATACTTTAGCTAAACTGACATATGGTTTAAATGATAACGCTGTAACTATGGCTTGTAAATCAACACTACGAAATGAACATAACGTTGTACTAGCAATAGCAACTAATGATGCTTTAAGCAACTCTGGAAAAAATATAATGCAACTATTAAATACAAAGCATTTCTATTTAGTACCAATGTATCAAGATGATTATATAAAAAAACCAAACAGTATGCTTTTTGATGAAAATCTTGTTATTCCTACATTAATAAATGCATTAAATAACAAACAGATTCAACCGGTATTAGAAGGGAATAAAGATGATTAAAGTTTTAAAATTTGGTGGAACATGTTTACAAAATCAAGAATCTATTGATAAGGTCATCGAAATAATTAAAAAATATGCTGATGATAAATTATTAATTGTTACTAGTGCAATGGGTCGTTATCCTGACCCATATGCAACTGATACATTAAAATCGTTAGTTAGCCAGGTAAACAGTGATGAATATAGTCGTTTGCTTAGTTGTGGCGAGATCATTAGTAGTATAATTTTGTCTAATGAACTAAAAAAACGGCATTTAAAAGCTATTTCCGTATCATCAAGACAAATTGAATTAAAAACTCATAAAAATAAATTAGTAAATGTTAACCAAAACAGGATTAAAAAATATTTTGAAACGTATGATATTATTATAGTTCCTGGTTTTCAAGGAATTGATAATCGTGGTAATTTAAAGATTTTAGAAAAAGGTGATAGTGATTATACAGCTGTTTATTTAGCGCGGCGGTTAAACCTTGATGAAGTTTATATTTTTAGTGATGTTTGTGGAATATATACTGGAGATCCTAAATATATTTATGATTCTAAATTAATTTGTCATGTTGGCTATAAACAGGCTTTAGATTTAGCTAAACATAAAGCAAGGATTATTTGTTATAAAGCTTTAAATGAAGGATATAAAAAAATTGGTTTTAAAATTAAACTTCGTTCTTATTTAAATGATCAAATTGGAACTTTGATTAATCATGATGATACTAGTATTAGGACAATGTCAATTGACTTTGATTATTGTTTGATTCATTTTGAAAAAACAATTAATTCTAATGATCTTAAATATTTAAATGATTGTTATGGTAAAAATTATTTTGTTGCAACAGAAAATTTAAAAAAATTAGAAACACCTTTTATTAAAATCAAAAACTATGCCAAAGTTCATTTTGTTGGCTGTGGTCTTGATAAAGATGAAATATATCGTAATTTTCTTGATAAATTTGCAATCATATCTCAAAATGAAACTTCTAGTTATTATGTTGAAGAAAAAAACTGGCACCAGGATTTAAACTTACTGCATGATATAATTGTTAGGAGTGATTAAAAATAAAAATATTTATTAATTTACTAACCCCATTTAAAGCTGATGATACTATTGACTATGATAAAACTAAAGAATTGATCGATCGTTTAATTGAACAGGGGTGTAATAATTTTGTTATTGGTGGTAATACTGGAGAAGGAGCAACACTAAGTTTTTTAGAATTGAAACATTTTTTACGTTATTTTTGTTTTCATTATCCACAAATAAATATTTATACAGTTATCAATGATTTATCAACCAAAAAAGTAATTCGAAAAATCAATAACCTAAGTGATTTACAAAATCTAAATGGTTTTATTATTAAAATTCCAGAAGTTTCTGGTTTAAAACAACAAGAAATATTTAAACATTTTAATTTTATCGCTTTAACAACTAATAAAAAAATTATTATTAAAGATTGTCAAAAGGTTAAAATTAATGAACAGACTATTTCTAAATTAGTCCAGGAACACAAAAATATTGCTGGAATAATATGTAAATATCATGTAATAGACCATATTGACAATTTTGATGTTTTTTATGATGAAACTTTATTAAAAGATTTTCATTACCAGATAAAATCAGGAATTATCAGTAGTTTAGCTAATTTGAATTATCAAAATATAAAAAAATTAATTACTTCTTCAAATAAAGTAGATCACGATTATTTAATGTTATTATTAAAATATTTTTATCAGGAAAATATTACTAGTACCTTAAAATATGCTCTTAGTCAAAGTGAAAATATTGAATGTTTTACACGACTTCCATTATCAAATATCAGTATAGAATTAAAAAATAATATCGATAGATTATTAAAAATGACAATTAATTGATCTTTGTTTACTAAAATATATAAGGCGGTTAATAATATACCAAACAAATTAATTTAATTTTAGAAAGAATTTTGTTACAATTAGAATAGAAAGTATTAGTAAACATTTGTTAAATATGATAATATGGTTAAACCACACACAATAATAAAGTACTAATAAATGACTAATAATATAATAATGGAGGTAAAAATGAGTAAAGAAAGTGTAAAAATTATTCCACTTGGTGGCCAAGCGGAAATGGGTAAAAGTATGTATTGCATTGAAATAAATGAAAAAATCTTTATTATCGATGCTGGATTTCGTTTCCCAGAAGTTAGTAAATTAGGTGTTGATATAATAATTCCTAGTTTTGATTTTTTAAAAGAAAATGAAGATCGTGTAGTTGCAGTAATTATTACTCACGGTCATGATGATGTTATGGCAGCCCTGCCATATTTATTAGAAACAATCGATGTGCCAATTTATGCACCAGCTTTAACAGCTGATTTGATTGAACAAATGTTGAAACGGTATAAAAAACAAAATAATTTAAAATTAAATTACAATATTACAAGAGTAAAGCGCAATGATTCTATTATCATTAGTGATATTCCAGTTGAATTTTTCCCAGTAACTCATTCTATTCCTGGAAGTGTAGGAGTAGCTATTTGGAGTGAAAATGGTTATATTGTTTATAGCGGTGAATTCATTATTGATTTTGGTGCTCCTGAAGGATTTAGATGCGATATCCAGAAAATGATGGAAATTGGAAAAAAAGGTGTTTTAGCATTACTTTGCGAATCATCTTATTCTAAAAATTCCGGATATACTTCACCAAAGCATAAATTAACTGACAAATTAGATCATATTTTTGAAGATAGTGAAGGGCGAATCATAATTACAAGCTATGCCCAAAATATTTTTAGAACTAAAGAAATTGTTGAATTGACCAAAAAATATGGTCGTAAAATAGTTTTCTATGGTCGCGATAAATACGATAGCACTAATAGTATTGTTCGTATCGGACAACAGTTAAAAAAAGCAGTTATTGAAATTCCTAAAGAAATTATTGCTTTTTCAACTGATATTGGTAAGAAAAATGTTGATGATAATTTAGTTGTATTATTAAGTGGAACCCCACAAAGAATTTATCATGATATTTTAGATATAATTGATGGTGGCGATGAATCATTAAAATTAAATGAAAATGATACATTTATTGTTGCTTCACCAGTTATACCAGGGACAGAAAAAATCGCTAATAAAGCAATTAATGAGTTATATAAAACTGATGCTAATATTCATGTTTTGAAAAATAAAGAATTGTGTTCAATGCATGCTTCACAAGAAGATATTAAAGTTATCATTCAAATTTTCAAACCTAAATATTTTATTCCAATTAAAGGGGAATATCAGCACTTTATTTCTAATTTAGATATTGCTCGAAGTATGGAAATAGCTTTTGAAAATGTGGGAATTATTGATAATGGGGAAATATTGACATTTATCGATGGAAAATTACAAGATTACCGTGATACTATTGAAGTTGAAGATGTTATGATTGATGGTATCGGGGTTGGTGATGTTGGTGATAAAGTAATTGATGATCGCATCCAATTATCTAATGATGGCGTTGTGGTTATTGGCGTTACGATTGATAGTCAATCTCGTGATATTATTGCTAATACTGATGTCCAGACACGTGGATTTGTTTATTTAAGAGATTCAGAATACATAATTAAAGAAATTATTGAAATTTCTGAAAAATGTGTTGCTGAAATGAAAAACAATCCTAAATTAGAAGCGATTGAAGTTCGTCAGACAATTAAGGATAAAGTTAATAAATATATTTCTAAAGAAACCGGAAAAAAACCAGTTGTTTTACCAATTATAATTGAAGTTTAAGCAAGTTTATTCTTGCTTTTTCTTTTTCATAGTGGTTGCCTGTGTTATAATGATGAAGTTAAGTTGGGAGTGAAAAGAGTTATGGCAAAAACAAGTCGTTCAAAAAAATCCAAACAAGAACAAATAAGTGAAAATCTAAAAATGCGCATTATTGCTGCTGTTGGATTGTTTTTAATTGTTGTAAGTGCCATGAAGCTAGGACCAATTGGACAACAATTAAATTTTTTATGTACTTATTTAATTGGTAATTTTGTGGGAATTGGCTATATATTATTAATTATGTTAAGTGGTTATGTTATTTATAAAGCCAAAATGCCAAAACTAAGTAATCCCCGAGCAGTTGGTTTATATCTTGTAATTGGTGCAATTTTAACATTAATGTCGTCTTTTAATGATGATACAATGGTTGGAATAAAAGTTATCAATCAATATATAAATACAGCCTCATGTAATCGTGGTGGTTTTTTAGGTGCTATTTTTTATGGTATCTTAAGCGCATTGTTTGATAAAACTGGTGCAATGATTGCTGCAGGTTTTATTTTAGTTATTGGAATTGCATTACTAGGAAGTAAATTTTATATTGATCATTACAAAAAAATAAACAAAATACACAAGACTGTTAAAGACGTAAATAATAAGACAAACAGTAAATTTGTTGATTTCTTTTCTAGAAAAAAAGAGCAGGAAAAAGTATTCTTTCCAGAAGAAATTTTTGAAGATGAAAATAAAAAGAAGAAAACTAAAAAAAGTGCTAAACCAGCAGCAAAGATACATTTAGAAGAAGATGATAATATTCCTGCAACATTTGAGTTTAACGATGAATCAATGACATTGGAAATCAAAGATAAACAACCTAAAGTTCATGAATCACAAGAAAAAAATAAAAAAAGTGTTAATAAAAATTATCGATTACCACCACTTAATTTATTAAAAAATTCGACAGCAAAGAAAACTACTAAAAATAAAGATAATGCGCTAACCAAAGCTGAAACCTTAACTGATGTTCTTCATCAATTTGGTGTTAATGCTTCTATTAGTGATATTTTTATTGGTCCATCAGTTACTAAATATGAATTAAAATTAGAAACAGGAACACGTGTCAATAAAATTATGCAGCTTCAAGATGATATTAAATTAGCTTTAGCAGCTAAAGATATTCGAATTGAAGCACCGATTCCAGGTAAAGCGGCTGTAGGTGTTGAAATTCCTAATAGTGTTGCTACTACAGTAAGCTTCAAAGAAGTAATTAAAGATATTCCATTAGAATATCAAAATAGTAAATTATTAGTTCCTTTAGGTAAAGATGTTAGTGGAAAAATTATTTATGCTGAATTAAATAAAATGCCTCATCTTTTAATTGCCGGAGCTACTGGTAGTGGAAAATCAGTTTGCGTAAATACGATAATCTGTAGTATTTTAATGCGTGCTCGTCCAGATGAAGTAAAATTCATTCTTGTCGATCCTAAAAAAGTTGAATTAACAAACTATAATGGTATTCCTCATTTATTAGCACCGGTTGTCACTGATCCTAAAAAAGCAGCAGCAGTTTTACAAGAAGTAGTTGTTGAAATGGAACGCCGTTATGATTTATTTGCCAAAGCAAATGTTAGAAATATTGAATCTTATAATACATACGTAAATAAAAAGAATAATGAATTATCGCAAGATGAACAATTAGAATTATTACCATTCCATGTTGTTATATTAGATGAGGTTGCTGATTTAATGATGGTTGCAAGTAAACAGGTTGAAGACTGTATCATGCGAATTGCTCAAATGGCCCGGGCTGCAGGTATACATTTAATAGTGGCGACGCAAAGACCTTCTACTGATATTATTACTGGAGTAATAAAAGCTAATATTCCATCAAGAATTGCTTTTGCTGTTTCTTCTGGCGTTGATTCGAGAACTATTTTAGATGCTTCTGGAGCTGAGAAGTTATTAGGAAAAGGAGACATGCTGTTTTCACCAATGGGATCAAGTTCACCGATAAGAGTGCAGGGAGCCTTTGTTTCTGATGAAGAAGTCAGTGCAATTGTCGACTATGCTTCAAGTCAGCAGGAAGCTAATTATGATGAAAAATATATAAATGTTAAATTAAATACTAGTACTTTTGCTTCTTCATCTAAAGAAGAAGAGGAAGATGCTGAATATGAGATGTGTCGTAGCTTTGTAATCAATGCTCAAAAGGCTAGTACTTCGCTATTACAACGCCAATTTAGAATTGGCTATAATAAGGCTGCTCGAATTATTGATCAGCTAGAAGCTGAGGGCGTTATTGGGCCTCAAATAGGTTCTAAACCACGAGAAGTGTATATACGTGGTTATCAAGAAGAAGATATTTAATTTATTATTTTATGATTTAAGACTTCATTTTGCGAAGTCTTTTTTATTTTAATAGTGCTTGATTAATTTTAATTACGGTCTTATTTTTTTGTATTTTAATTTTAATTTTGTTAAATTGGTGTATAATATCATATATGTTTGTAAAGGAGTGTCTTATGAAAAAAAGTTATCAATTATCAGGATATACATTACATGTAATTCCAACTAAAAAGTTTAAAAATATAACAATGTCATTGAAATTAGAAAACAAATTAACAAGAGAAAATGTTACTAAACGTTCTTTATTGGCTTTCATGTTGACAGGTGGTACTCAAAATTATCCTTCAACCCAAGCTTTATCAAGACATTTAGAAGATTTATATGGAATGAGTTTTGGAACAAATCTTGCAACAAAAGGAATAGGGCAAGTGTTAAATATTTCTAGTGTTTGTATTAATGAAGCTTTTTTACCATATCAAGAAGATTTATTAAAAGAACAGATAAAAATGTTTAACGATGTATTATTTAATCCTAATGTAAAAGATGGCAAATTTGATGAAAAAACATTTAATATTAAGAAAAAAGAATTGAAAGAACGCTTAATTGCTCAAAATGATGATAAATTCATGTATGGTATTGATCAATTATTTACAAATATGGGTGAAGGTGGCTTTTTATCAATTCGTAATAATGGCTATATCGATGAAATCGATCAAATTTCTAATGAAGAATTGTATCAATATTTACAAGAATGCATTGAAAATGATTCAAAACATATCTATGTTGTAGGTGATGTTAATGAAAATATAGTTGAAACATTTAAAGAAAACTTACAATTTAAAACTAACCCAGCTGCTGTTTATCCAGTTACTAATTTTAAATCAACAAAAAAAGAAGTTTTAGAAGTAATTGAAAAACAAGACATTATTCAATCTAAATTAAATATTGGTTATGTAGTAGATTGCAACTTTAGTGATCCTGGAACTTATGCAATGACTGTTTTTAATGCCATGTTTGGTGGTTTTTCACAGTCAAGATTATTTAGAGTAGTTAGAGAAAAACATAGTTTATGCTATTATATTTCTTCAAGCTATGGTGCTTTTAGTGGTATTATGACTGTTAATGCAGGAATTGAAGGAAAAGATTATCAAAAAACATTAGATTTAATCGCTCAAGAACTTAAAAACTTCCAAGACGGTAAATTTGATGATGATGAAATTAATTTGGCTAAATTAATGTTAAAAAGTTCATTAACTAAAACTAAAGATGAACCAATTAGTTTAATTACTTTAGCATACAATCGTGATTTAACTAATATTCAAGAAACTAATGATGAATATTTAGAAAAATTAATGAGCGTTACTAAAGAAGAAATAATTGCAGCTAGTAAAAAAGTTCATTTAGATACAATCTTTTTACTTACAGGGAGTGATAAATAATGGAAAAGATATATTTTGAAACATTAAAAGAAACTTTATATCATGAAAAAATGGCCAATGGATTACAAGTTTATCTTCTACCAAAAATGGGTTTTGAAAAAACTTATGGATTATTTTCAACTAAGTTTGGAGCTATTGATACAACTTTTATTCCTTTAAATAAAGATGAAATGATTAAAGTTGAAGACGGAATTGCTCATTTTTTAGAACATAAAATGTTTGATATGAGTGATGGTGATGCTTCAGAAAAATTTGCTAAGTTAGGAGCTAGTACTAATGCTTTTACATCTTCAAGTCGTACAGCTTATTTATTTAGTACTACTTCAAACGAATATGCTTGTATTGAATTATTACTAGACTTTGTTCAAAAATTAGAAATCACCCCTGAAAGTGTAGAAAAAGAAAAGGGGATTATTGGTCAAGAAATAAAAATGTACGATGATGATCCAGACTGGCAAGTTTATTTTGGTTCAATTCAAAATTTATATCAACAACACCCAGTTGCTGTTGACATCGCTGGAACTGTAGAAACAGTAAATCGTACTGATAAGGATATGCTTGAATTATGCTACAACACTTTTTATCATCCAAGTAACATGATGATTTTTGTAGTTGGAAATATTGATCCAGATAAAGCGATGGCTACAATTAAAGAAAATCAGGATAAAAAGAATTTTAGTTTAGCTAATCCAATTGTCTTGAAAAAAGTAAATGAGCCTAAGGAAATTAAAACAAAAGAAAAAGTATTAACTATGGATGTTGAAATGAATAAAATAATTGTTTCAATTAAAGTTAATGAAATTCTGGAAAATCCTAAAGATAAAATCAAAAGAGAATTAGCGTTAAACTTACTATTTGATCTATTATTTTCTAAAAGTGCAAAATTATACAATGATTGGTTAAATCAAGGCATTATTAATGATTCTTTTAGCGCAAGTTTTACACAAGAACGTGATTATGCATTTATTCAGATTGGTTGTGATTGCAATGATTATGAAACACTAAAAGAAAAGTTATTAGATTTAATCAAAGATTTTGATACAATTAAAATTGATCAAGAAGACTTTAATCGTATTAAAAAGAAAAATATTGGTTTATTTATTAATATGTTTAATAGTCCAGAAAGTATTGCTAATTTATTTAGTCGTTACTATTTTGAAGGAACAAATGCTTTTGATTTAGTTGATGAAGTTGCAAAATTAGAAATAGATGATATTTACGATGTTTTTAAATATTTTGATTTGCAATATACTAGTGTTTGTATCGTGAAAAAAAATCATTAAGGTAAACGTTAAATCTAAAATAGTTGACACAAGAAGTGCTTATGTTATAATAACGGTGGTAAGAGAGTAAATAAATTTCCACATCATAGATAAGGGAACCTGACTTAAATGGTGGTGTTGAAAACCTGTCTTCGAATAGGGATCCTAAAGCTAATTTAAAGGTGCCCACCTGTACAAAACAGGGAAATATCTAAAAACTCTCTTCCTTTTTTATTTAAGGAGAAAGATTATGAGTCAAATAGATCCAAAATTAATTGCTAGAATTAATGAATTAGCTAAAAAGAAAAAAGAGGGTACTATTACAAAAAAAGAATTAGACGAACAAGCTAAATTAAGACAAGAATATTTAAAAGCTTTTCGTGGTAATTTTAAACAGCAATTAATGGGTATTAAAATTGTTGATGAAAAAGGTAATGATGTAACTCCAAAAAAATTAAAAAGTGAACAGTCTAAAAAATTAAATTAAGCGAATTTTTTTTAGTTCGCTTTTTAATTTGGTAGTAATAATCAACATAATTTTAATTAACTAATTTATCTTAATTCTTTCTTAATATTTTTCTACATTTAAAATAACCTAATATTGCGTTATTTTTTTATTTGTGTATAATAGAGTTGAGTTTTTGTGAAAAAAGGAGAAAAGAAAATTAATGGAAAGATCGAGTTTATCAATAGCAGCAATTCGTGCATTAGGTATTGATGCAATTAACAAAGCTAATTCTGGACATCCAGGAATGGTTTTAGGATCGGCACCAGCTATGTATACTTTATTTACTAAAGAAATGAATATTTTTCATAAACAAGCAGATTGGATCAATCGTGATCGCTTTGTTTTAGCTTCTGGTCATGCATCAGCACTTTTATATTCAGTTTTACATTTATCAGGTTTCAATATTTCTATTGATGATCTTAAGAATTTTAGACAATGGGGTTCTGTAACTCCTGGTCATCCAGAATGTGATATCACTGATGGTGTAGATGCTTCTTCAGGTCCTTTAGGTCAAGGGATCCCAATGGCAGCTGGAATGGCATTAGCTGAAAAGTTTTTAGCAACAAAATTTAATCGTGAAGGATTTAATATTGTTGACCATTACACATTTGCATTATGTGGTGACGGTGATATGCAAGAAGGTGTTACTTATGAAGCAGCTTCTTTAGCGGGACACTTATCATTAGGTAAATTAATTGTTTTATATGATGCTAATAATGTTACTTTAGATGGTCCTTTATCAATGTCATTTAGTGAAGATGTTAAAAAACGTTTTGAAGCTGTTGGATGGCAAGTTATCAAAGTAAACGATGGTAATGATGTAAATGCAATCCAAAAAGCTATTCGTAAAGGAAAAAGAGAATTATATAAACCAACATTAATCATCATTAATACTGTAATTGGTTATGGTTCCGCAAATGAAGGAACAAGCAAAGTACATGGTAGCCCATTAGGATATGAAGATGGTAAAAATGCTAAAATATCATATGGTTTTGATCATGAAGAATTCTACGTTCCCGAAGAAGTTTATGAAGATTTTGCAAATACATGTATTAAACGTGGTCGTAATCGCTTTAATAAATGGAACCGATTAATGAAAGAATACAAAAAAGCATATCCTGAATTAGCTCAAGAATTTGATGACGCGATCAATGATAGATACTCATTAGATATTGAAGAGTTAATTAAAAAATATCCTGCTGGACATAATGATGCTACAAGAAATACATCATTAGAAACAATTCAAGAAATTGCCAAACAAAATCCAACATTTTTATCAGGAACAGCAGATTTAGCTTCTTCTACAAAAACAACTATTGCTTCTGAAAAAAACTTTAGTGTCGAAAATTATGATGGACGCAATATTGCTTTTGGGATTCGTGAATTTGCAATGGTTGCCATGATGAATGGGATGACATTACATAAAGGCGTTAGAGTTTCAGCTGGTGGATTCTTAGTATTTGCAGATTATTTTAAAGCAGCTTTAAGAATGGCTTGTTTAATGCATTTACCAATTATTTTACCATTATCACATGATTCTATTGCCGTAGGTGAAGATGGTCCAACTCATCAGCCAATTGAACAATTAACAATGTTACGTTCATTACCAAATATTCAAGTAATTCGTCCTGCTGATGCTAAAGAAATGGTAGCAGCATGGAAAATTGCTATTGAATCTAAAAAAACTCCTACAGCATTAATCTTAACTAGGCAAAATGTTGTTACTTTAGAAGATTCTTCTTATGAAGGAGTTTGTAAAGGAGCATACATTGTTGGTAAAGAACAAAATCGTATTGATGCAATTATCATCGCTAGCGGTAGTGAAGTTAGCTTAGCAATGCAAGCTAAAGATGAATTATTAAAAGAAAACATTGATGTTAGAGTTGTTTCAATGCCATCTATGGAATTATTTGATAAACAAGATTCAGAATATAAAGAAAGTGTTTTACCAAGTAATGTACGCGCTCGTTTATCAATTGAAATGGGATGCGATTTTGGATGGTATAAATACGTTGGTCTAGATGGAAAAACTATGTCAGTAAATACATTTGGTGCAAGTGCTCCTGCTGATGTTGTAATTGAAAGATACGGTTTTACTGTTGAAAACGTTATTAAAAATATTAAAGAAATAATTTAATCGGAGTTAAACTCCGATTTTTTGCTATTTTGACATTATTTTTATTTTCTTTTTGTTAAGCTATAAATGGTGGTATAAATGAAAAGATATAAAATATATAAACTGAATCATAATGTCCATGAACTATTAAAACAATATCCCCAAATAAAAGAAATGCTTATTAATCTAGAACCAAAAAATAATTTTTTTTCTAAACAAATGGAATGTTTCTTTCAACCAAATGAGGGAGTTAGTGATTATATTGAGTATAAATTAAAAAATCGTTATGATTATCATCGCGAAAAAAATAAACATTATATAGATAATCAATTAACTAAAGAACGTCTTACTTGTATTGTTTATGATTATTACATAGTTGTTGAAGCAAATAAAAAAACAAACATATTTATGGACATTATATACCAAATATCAAAAAGTTATGTTATAATGGTGGAGCAATCTAAAAATGTGGAGGTATAAAGATGCTTAATGCCATTATTGGACTTATAATCGGTGCCATTGTTGGATTCTTTGGTGCACGTTATGTGTTTAAAAAACAATTACAAAAAAATCCGCCAATTAACGAAAAGATGATTCGTGCTATGTATATGGAAATGGGTCGTAAACCTAGTGAAGCACAAATCAAAAGAATTATGTCTTCGGTTATGGCACAATATAAATAAGGGGCAACCCTTATTTTTTTGTAAAAAAAGAAGCTAATTACTAGCTTCTAATATTACATCCACTTGATTTTAGATTCAGTTCCATTAATAACTCGTTTTAAATTTGAACGATGTCGATAAATCAAAATTAAAATAACTGCTGCGACAACAATTTTTCCCACTAAAGAAATATCTAAAAATGGGACTGCAAATAATACTGATCCCGATGCAAGGACCGAAGATAACGATACATACTTACTGATTTTTAGAACAATAAAGAAAACTAATAAAGCTAAAATTGATCCAAGTGGTGTAACTGTAAAGAAAAATCCAATAGCGGTTGATACAGCTTTACCACCTTTAAAACCAGCAAATATTGGGTAACAATGCCCGATTACACAAGCCAACGCACATATGTAGGCAACATCGCTATTTAAATTTAGAGCATTTAAAATATAACGTGCTAACAAAGTTACAATTAATGCTTTTGATGCATCAAGTAAAATAACAGCAACACCTGCTTTTTTCCCTAAAACACGGCCAGTATTTGTTCCCCCTAGATTTCCTGAACCATAATTACGAACATCTGTTTTATAAAATAGCTTACCAATTACTAATGCAAAAGGTATCGAACCATAGAGATATCCGCAAATAATTAAAATTATTGAAATTATTATATCCAATTTTATCACCACAACCTATTATATATTATCGTTGTAAAAATGCAATAATCTTTGAAAAAAACATTGAACTTAGGTATAATAGAACAAGCGATTAAAGGAGGCAATTGAATTATATGGCAAATAAGAAGAAATATGATGAGTCTAATATTCAAATCCTTGAAGGGTTAGAAGCAGTTAGAAAAAGACCAGGGATGTATATTGGTTCTACCGATGGCCGTGGTTTACATCATTTGGTATGGGAAATTGTTGACAACTCAATTGATGAAGCATTATCTGGTTACGGTGACAATATCCAGGTTACTATTGGTAAAGATAATAGTATAAAGGTAGCTGATCATGGGCGCGGAATGCCTACAGGTATGCATGCTTCAGGAAGACCAACTACAGAAGTTATTTTAACTATTCTTCATGCAGGTGGTAAATTTAATGAAGATGGTGGTTATAAAACTTCAGGTGGTTTACATGGGGTTGGGGCATCTGTTGTAAATGCTCTTTCAAAATGGTTAGAAGTAACAATTCACCGTGATGGAAAAATCTGGTTTCAGCTTTTTGAAGATGGTGGAAGCAAAATTGGTAAATTAAAAGTAATAGGTAAAACTAATACAACAGGTACAACAATTCATTTTTTACCTGATCCGTCTATTTTTTCAATTACTGAATTTAATTATTCAACTATCAGTGAACGATTAATGGAAAGTGCTTTTTTATTAAAAGGCATTAAAATTGATTTATTTGATGAAAGAACTGATAAACAAGAAACTTTTCAATATGAAAATGGTTTAACAGCATTCGTTGAATATTTAAACTATGAAAAAGAAACTTTAAATAAAATCATTAGTATTGAAGGAATAAACAATGAAATTGAAGTCGATGTAGCAATGCAATTTACAAGTGGTTACCAGGAAAATACATTATCTTTTGTTAATCTGGTTCGAACTAGTGATGGGGGAACTCATGAAACTGGCTTTAGAACTGCATTAACGCGTACATTTAATGAATACGCTAGAAAATACGGTCTATTAAAAGAAAAAGATAAAAATTTAGAAGGTAACGATGTACGTGAAGGATTGTCAGCTATTATTTCAATTAAAGTTCCAGAACATTTTTTACAGTTTGAAGGACAGACCAAATCAAAATTAGGAACACCGGAAGCAAGAAATGTTGTTGATACTGTTGTTTATGAAAAATTAAGTTACTATTTAGAAGAAAATAAAGAAACAGCAGATACATTAGTTAAAAAAATGATTAAAGCTGCTCAAGTACGTGATGCGGCTAGAAAAGCTCGTGAAGCAGCTCGTAAAGGAAAAGGAAATCGCCAGGAAAAAATCTTGAGTGGTAAACTTGCACCAGCACAATCTAAAGATCGAAAACTAAAAGAATTATATTTAGTCGAAGGGGATTCAGCTGGTGGTAGTGCTAAACAAGGACGAGATCGTAAGTATCAGGCAATCTTGCCGTTACGTGGTAAAGTAGTAAATACCGAAAAAGCAGCCATGGCTGATATTTTAAAAAATGAAGAAATCGCAACAATTATTAACACTATCGGAGCTGGAGTAGGCCCAGACTTTAATGAAAAAGATAGTAATTATAATAAAGTTATTATTATGACCGATGCTGATACTGATGGTGCTCATATTCAAATTTTATTATTAACTTTTTTCTATCGTTATATGCGCGATTTAATTACAGCCGGAAAAGTATATATCGCTTTACCGCCATTATATAAAGTTTCTAAAAAAACTGGTAAAAAAGAAGAAATTATTTATGCTTGGGAAGACGATGAATTAGAAGCGGCTAAAAAGAAAATTGGCCGCGGATATACTGTTCAACGTTACAAAGGTCTTGGTGAGATGAATGCCTCTCAATTATGGGAAACTACGATGAATCCAGAAACAAGAACACTAATCCAGGTAACTATTGATGATGCTGCTATTGTTGAAAGACGAGTATCTGTATTAATGGGTGATAAAGTAGAACCTAGACGAGAATGGATTGAACAAAATGTTCAATTTACATTAGAAGATAATTATAGTATTGATTAAGGAGATTGATATTGTGGATAAAAAAATAATTATGTCATTAGAAACCATAATGGGGGACCGTTTTGGTAAATATTCTAAATATATTATCCAGGATCGGGCATTACCTGATGTTCGAGACGGGTTAAAGCCAGTTCAACGTCGAATCCTTTATTCAATGTATAAAGAAGGAAATCTACATTCAAAACCATACCGTAAGTCAGCTAAGACAGTCGGTAATGTTATTGGTAACTATCATCCTCATGGTGATGCTTCAGTATATGATGCCATGGTTCGTTTATCTCAAGATTGGAAAATGCGCGCACCATTAGTAGATATGCAAGGTAATAATGGTTCTATTGATAATGACCCTGCAGCAGCAATGCGTTATACTGAAGCAAGATTAGCACCAATTGCTGAAGAATTATTACAGGATTTAGATAAAGATACTGTATTAATGTCATTAAACTTTGATGATACTGAATACGAACCAACTGTTTTACCAGCAGCATACCCTAATTTATTAGTTAATGGAGCAACTGGTATTTCAGCTGGTTATGCAACTGAAATACCACCTCATAATCTAGAAGAAGTAATTGATGCTACCATTTATCGTATCAAACATCCTAAATGTACTTTAGAAAAAATTATGGATTATATAAAAGGACCTGATTTCCCAACTGGAGCTATTGTTGAAGGGAAACAAGGAATTTTATCAGCTTTTAAAACTGGTAAAGGCAAAGTAATTGTTCGTAGTAAAACAGAAATCGTTGAAGAAAAAAACATGAACAAAATTGTCATTAGTGAAATCCCATATGAAGTTAATAAAAGCGAATTAGTTAGAAAAATTGATGAAATTCGTTTTAATCGTCATGTTGATGGAATTATCGAAGTTCGTGATGAATCAGACCGTAGTGGTTTACGAATCGTTGTTGACTTAAAAAAAGATATTTCCGTACAAAATACCTTAAACTATTTATATAAAAATACTGATTTACAAAAAAATTACAATTACAACATGGTTGCAATTAAAGATAAAAGACCTGTATTAATGGGTATTTTAGAAATTTTAGATGGATATATTGCTCATCAAATCGATGTTGTAACTCGTAGTTGTCAATATGATTTAAATAAAGCTAATAATCGAAAACATATTGTCGAAGGTTTAATTAAAGCAATTTCTATTTTAGATGATGTTGTAAAAACTATTCGTCAATCTAAAGATAAAGCTGATGCTAAGAAAAATTTAATTGCTAAATATGATTTTACTGAAAAACAGGCTGAAGCTATTGTAATGTTACAATTATATCGTTTAACAAATACTGATATTGTAACTTTAGAAAATGAAAATAAGCAATTAGATGAACAAATTACATATTTACAAAGTATATTAAATAGCGAATCAGTTTTACATAAAGTTATTATTGATCGTTTAAATTCAGTAAAGAAAAAATATCCAATGCCACGTCTTTCAAAAATCCGTGATGAAATTCAAGAAATTAAAATTGATGAACAAGCAATGATTTTATCAGAAGATACTAATGTCTCAATTACAAGAGATGGTTATATTAAAAGAATTAGTACTCGTTCTTTAAAAGCAAGCGAAGGAACGCCATTTGGTAAAAAAGAAAACGATTATTTAGTAGCACTATATAAAGCTAATACCCTTGATCATTTATTATTATTTACTGATGCTGGTAACTATCTATTTGTTCCTGTTTATAAAATTGATGAATTTAAATGGAAAGATGCCGGTAAACATATTAGCTATTTGATAAAATTAAATTCTAATGAAAAAATAATTGGGTCTATTTTAGTAAAAGATTTTAATTTACCATTATATGTTTTACTCGCAACTAAAAATGGTCAAATAAAAAGAACGGCTTTATCAGAATTTAAAGTATCTCGTTATACAAAACCATTAAAATGTATTAAATTAAAAGATAATGATCAAGTAATCGGGGTTAAATTAACTGATAATAATCAAGGAGTTGTTTTAACAACTAAAGCTGGTTATGGTATTTTATATTCTGAACAAGAAGTTTCTACTGTGGGTATTAAAGCTGCTGGAGTTAAAGCTGCTAATTTGAAAAATGATGAATTAGTTAGTCTTAATATATTTAATCCAATGGCTAATTGTTCTTTAATTGTTATTAGTGATGAAAATGGCATTAAACGAATTAAAATAAGTGATATTACGCCATCAAGTCGTACTAAAAAAGGTGTATTATTATACAAAAATCCTAAAAGTAAGATAATTAATGTTAAAGATGCAAAAATAGTTGATAATAATCAAGAATTTTCAATTATTTTAAATGATCAAACTGTTTATAGTTATAAAGCAACTGACTTTAATTATGCTAATTTAGTTCAAAAACCAACTGTTCGCAATAAACTTACAAAAATACAAATGATTGGGGATGTATATATCGATAAACCAATTACAACCGATGATTATCATCCTGAACAAAAAATCGAAGTTGATCAAAAAGTGTTTGAACAACCAAAAGAAAGAACTTTATTAGATGATTTAAAAGATAATGCTGATGAAAAAAAATCGCAAGATAATAATCAGACTAAATATGAAAAGATTAGTTTAGCGGATCTTTTAAATGAAGATGATTTTTAAAACCGTAAATTTATTTTTAC
This sequence comes from Erysipelatoclostridium sp. An15, assembly GCF_002160675.1. NCBI lineage: Bacteria > Bacillati > Bacillota > Erysipelotrichia > Erysipelotrichales > Coprobacillaceae > Thomasclavelia > Erysipelatoclostridium sp. An15. The sequence continues at coordinate 181,862 of NZ_NFLA01000001.1, read as the reverse complement.
GGTTTTTCTTTCATATATTCGCGCAATAATTTAATTAACGCTCTTTTTTCAAGGCGAGAAACATAAGAACGTGATATATTTAATTTTTTAGCAATTTCTTTTTGGGTATATTTTTTAGTATTATTTAAACCATAACGCATTATTAAAGTATCTTTTTCACGACCATCAAGAATATTAAAATATGTTTTAAATTTATCGATGGTATCATTACGATCAACTATATCAATAAATTCTTCTTGATTAGTGCTTAAAATATCACCTAAAACTATTTCGCTGCCATCTTTATCAATACCAATGGTTTCATTTAAAGATACATCTAAACTAGTTTTTTTATTAGTTCTTAAATGCATCAAAATCTCATTTTCAATACATCTAGAAGCATATGTTGCTAACTTGGTTTTATGATTTTGTTTATAGCTATCAACGGCTTTAATTAGTCCAATTGTACCAATGGAAATTAAGTCTTCTTGTAAATCTTTACTATTCTCATATTTTTTTGCAATATGGGCTACTAATCTAAGATTACGTTCAATTAAAACATTTCGAGCATCCTGGTCACCATTAAAAAAGCGCTCTAAATATTTTTCTTCTTCTTTAGCACTCAAGGGTAGTTCAAATGATTTAGATTTGATATAAGATAAAAAAAAGCCATTAGTTAATAATTGTAATAACATTGAAAACATTATTGCCACCTCTGATACATTTTACGAAAGCAAACAGTTTTTATGACATAATAATACAAATTTAGTTTTATTAGTAAATATATTTTTAATTCTTGTACTTTAAAATCATATTAAAATAAGGTACAATGGTTGTGGTTTAAAAAGGAGAGTATATGACAGAAGAAATTAGATGTTTTGGCTGTGGAGCCGTTATTCAAAGTGAAGATGAAAAGAAAATTGGATTCGTTCCTAAAAATGCTTTAAATAAAGATGTAATTCTTTGTAAACGCTGCTTTCGTTTGAAAAATTATCATGAATTACAAAAAACTAGTTTAACTAATGATGATTTTTTAAAGATATTGCAAGAAATAGGAAACCATAATTGTTTAGTTGTTTATATAGTTGACTTATTTGACTATAATGGCAGTATCATCAATGGTCTAACAAGACATTTAAACAACAATGATATTTTAGTAGTAGGTAACAAACGTGATGTTTTACCAAAATCAGTTAAAGATATTAAAATTGAACACTGGTTAAGACGCCAATTAAAAGAATCAGGAATTAAACCGGTAGATGTTATTTTATCGAGTGCTGTTAAAAATTATAATCTTGATTTATTAATTGATAAAATTGAACAATATCGTAACAACAGAAATGTTTATGTTGTTGGAGTTACTAATGTTGGTAAATCATCATTGATAAATGCATTATTAAAACATTATAGTCAAAGCGAAAATCTAATTACAACTAGTGAATTTCCTGGTACTACATTGGATTTAATTGAAATACCGTTAGATGATGACAGTTATTTATATGATTCACCAGGAATAATTAATGAACATCAAATTGCTCATTTAGTTAAAGATGAAGATTTAAAAATAATTATTCCTAAAAGTGAGTTGCGGCCAATTAGTTATCAGTTAAATTCTCAACAAACTTTGTACTTTGGTGGTCTAGCTCGTTTAGATTATATTAAAGGTGAAAAAACTTCATTTACTTGTTTTTTCCCAAAACGATTAAAAATTAATCGTACAAAATTAAGTAATGGTGATGCTTTATACAATCGACATTTAACATTACAACCAGAAATTGAATCAATAAAAGATATTAATGACATGGCTGTTCATGTATTTAAACTTCCAAATTATAAAGTTGATATTGTCATTTCTGGTTTAGGTTTTGTAAGTATAAATTGTCCTGGTGGCAATATAAAAATTCATGCACCTAAAAGTGTTGGGGTATTTATAAGAGAAGCATTGATATAGAAAGGATAGAATTTATGTTAACAGGAAAACAAAAAAGATATTTAAGAGGGATTGGTCATAATTTAAATGCAATCTTTCAAATTGGTAAAGACGGTGTTCATCAAAGTCAAGTTGATAGTATTGATGATGCCTTAACAGCTCATGAATTAATTAAAGTAAAAATTCTAGAATCTTGTATGCAATCAAAAAATGAAATTGCAATCGAATTGAGCATGAGAACAAAAGCTGATGTAGTTCAAATATTAGGTCGCACTATTTTATTATATCGACCTAGCGAAAAAGAAATTTATCGTTTACCATAATGAAAATTGGTATTTTTGGTGGTAGTTTTGATCCTATCCACCGTTCTCATGTTCGCGTAATTGAAGAATCAATCAGACAATTAGAATTAGATAAAATTTTAGTTGTTCCTACTGCTAATAATCCTTGGAAAGATTCATCGGGAGCAACTAAAAAACAACGCCTTGCAATGTTAGAAATTGCGCTAGAACGTTATTCTAAAGTTGAAATTTGTGATTATGAAATAAAACAAAAAAACAAAGAAAAAAACTACACAATTGATACAATAAAATATTTAAAAACAATTTATCCTAACGATCAGCTATACTTTATTATGGGAATGGATCAAGCTAGTCTTTTTCATAAATGGTTAGCTGCAAAGGAAATAAGCGAATTAGTCCAGTTAGTTGTATTTGATCGAATTGGTTATCAAACAAATGAAAATATTAAAAAATACCATTTTATTAAGTTAGATTTAGTAGCAACCGATGATGCTAGTAAACATATTCGAAATGGTAATTTACATGCTTTAAATCCTGAAGTATTGAAATACATAGTAAATAATGGGATCTATTTAGAAACTATTATAAAAAGTAAAATGTCTAAAAAACGTTATCGTCATACAGTAAGTATGGCTAAACTAGCTAAAAAATTTGCTAAAAAAAATGATTTAGATGAAACAAAAGCTTATGTTGCTGGTATGTTACATGATATTGCTAAAGAAATGGAATATGATAAAGCTTTACAAATAATGCAAGACCATTATCCAGCATATATCGATAAACCAGTTCCGGTTTGGCATCAATGGTTATCTGAATATGTTGCTAAAACTGAATATTTAGTTGATGATAAAGAAATATTACAAGCAATTAGACATCACACAACAGCATCATTAAATATGGCTAAATTAGATATGTGTATTTATACAGCTGATAAATATGATCCTAGCCGTGATTACGATTCATCAAAAGAAATTGCATTATGTAAAAAAGATATCGTTGCAGGTTTTAAGGCTTGTTTACAAGATTTTTATGATTTTTCTTCTAAAAAAGGACGAGAAATTGATAAAAGCTTTTTTGAAATTTATAACAAATACGTAAAAGGAGATATAAATGAATAAATTAGAAATAATTGTAAAAGCATTAGATGATAAATTAGGTAAAGATATTGTGGCTATCGATATGCAACTTGCAAGTCCAATGTATGATACATTTGTTATTTGTTCAGCTGAAAATGAACGATTAATGAACGCATTACGTGACAGTGTTGAAGAAAAATGTCATGAACATGGATACGAAGTTAAAAGAATTGAAGGACGTCGCAATAGTAAGTGGTTATTAATGGATTTTGGTGATATCGTTGTTCATATTTTCGATATCGATGAACGTGAAGTATATAATTTAGAAAAATTATGGGCTGACATGCCAAAAATTGATATTTCTGGGTATTTACAATAATGTCATATGAAAATTTTGCTTACTATTATGATAGTTTAATGGATGACCGGTTTTATCAGGATTATTATCAATTCATTAATCAGCACGCTAAATTTAAAAGTGTTCTTGAACTAGGATGTGGTACAGGAGAAATAGCTATTTTATTGGCTAAAGATAAAAAACAAGTTTATGCAACTGATTTATCAAAGGATATGCTTGAAGTTGCTAGAATGAAAGCAATGGATGCTAATGTTGATTTACTATTAGGTAGAATTGATATGACTGATTTTGAAACTAATCAGGCAGTTGATCTGGTTTTATGTTTATGTGATTCCTTAAATTATGTTTTAAGTAAGAAAAAGGTTTTAAAAACATTTAAAAACGTATATGATTCTTTAAAATATAATGGCACTTTTATTTTTGATGTTAATAGTCTATATAAAACAGACCAGATTTTAGATAATTATCTTGAAGAAGAAAATGATGATGATTTTTATTTTAAATGGGCTGTAAAAAAAGTGGCTCCAGGAAAAGTAGAACATTACGTTGAAATTATTGATAAAGAAAACAATGATCACGTTCAAGAAGTCCATCATCAACAAACTTATGATATTGACACATATTTAAATCTATTAAAACAAGCTGGTTTTAATAAAGTTGAATATTATGGTGAATTTGAACCATATCACCAAGAAAGTCAACGAATTATTTTTGTTTGTCATAAAACAAGGGAGGAAGTTAAATGATAGGTATTATTGGTGCAATGGAAGAAGAAGTTGCAGCTATAAAAGATTTTCTTGAAATTCATGAAGAAAAAACGATTCTTGACTGTACCTTTTATCAAGGAACAATGGCTAATAAAGAAGTAGTATTATTACAAGGTGGAATCGGGAAAGTAAATGCAGCTATTTGTACTACATTATTACTTACAAATTTTCCAATTGATTATGTAATTAATATTGGATCTGCCGGTGGATTATCATTAAATCAAGAAGTAGGGGATATTATTATCTCAAATGAAGTTTGTCAGCATGATTTTGATATAACTGTTTTTCCTAATCGAATCATTGGTGAAGTTCCTGGTTTGCCAGCACGTGTTCCTGCTAACAAAGATTTAATTGCGACAGCTAAAAATATTTTAAAAGAACTTAATCAAAGATGTGAAACAGGGTTAATTGTTTCTGGTGATCAGTTTATTGCTAAAGAAGCTCAAGTAGATACTATTAAGAAAAATTTCAGTGATGCAAAATGTGCTGAAATGGAAGCTGCAGCTGTTGGACAAACATGCTATAAGTTTAATGTTCCATTTATAATTACTCGATCATTAAGTGATGTTTATGGAAAAGGTGATTCATCAATCCAATTTGATGAATATTTGAAAAAAGCCGCTTCAACATCAGCAGAATTTTGTTTTACTTTAGTTAAGGAGCATAAATAAATGCAAAATATAGAATTACTAGCACCAGCAGGTAGTTATGAGGCATTAGTTGCTGCTATTCAAAACGGCGCTAATGCCATTTATTTAGGTGGTAACGAGTTTAGTGCTCGAGCTTTTGCCACTAATTTTAACCGTGAGGAATTACAAAAAGCAGTTGATTATAGTCATTTAAGAAATGTTAAAATATATGTCACTGTTAATACATTATATGAAGATAATCAATTTAAACAACTCCATGACTATCTTTTGTTTTTAGCGAATATTAACGTTGATGCATTAATTATTCAAGATATTGGTTTGATGGATTATGTAAAAAAATATTTTCCTCAATTTGAAATTCATATGTCAACGCAAACTAGTGTTCATAATTTAGAAGGGGTAAAATATTTTGAGGAAAAAGGTGTTGACCGTGTAGTATTAGCTCGAGAAAACACAGTCGCTGAAATCAAAAATATATGCCAAAATACTGATTTAGATATTGAAGTATTTGTTCATGGAGCTCTTTGTATGTCATATTCAGGGCAATGTTTGATGTCAAGTATGATTGCTAAAAGAAGCGGTAATAAAGGTGCTTGTGGTCAGCCTTGCCGTTTAGCTTACAAATTACAAAAAAATGGTCAAGATTTAAATGAACAACCTTTATATTTATTATCGCCAAAAGATTTATGCACGATTGAAAATATTGATCAATTAATAGAAGCAGGGATTACTTCATTTAAAATTGAAGGGCGAATGAAACGGCCTGAATATGTTGCCATTGTAGTTAAACAGTATCGTGAAGCAATTGATGCTTATTGTCATTCAAAAAAATTAAATAATATACCTGAAAGAATTTTGAAAATGAAAAAAATGTTTAATCGAGGTTTTACAGGTGGTTATTTATTAAATGATCAAAGTTTTATGGCGAAGGATTTTCCTGGTAATCGTGGTATTGAAGTAGCAAAGGTTATTAGTTACGATGGTAAAAAAAGAATTGTTAAATTAAAATTGCTAAATGAATTAAAACAGGGTGATCGCATTAATTTTGCTAGTATTGAATTAATGAGAACAATTACAAAATTATTTGAAAAAGGACGACTTGTAAATTCAAGCCAAAAGGGAAAAGTTGTAGAAATTGAATTAAATCAACCGGTTAAAACTAATGAAAAAGTTTTTAAAATAATCGATAATAATTTAATTGAAGAAGCAAAAGCCAGCTACAACAATGAAAATATTAAAAATCCAATCGATATGATATTTATAGGATCCCTAAATTCTACACCGCTTTTAACAATAAAATACCAAGATCTGATTATAACAATAAAATCAAATCAAAAAATCGAATTAGCTTCAAATGTACCATTAGACACACAAAGAATTTTTAAACAATTAACTAAATTAGGAAATACTGTTTTTAATGTCAATAAAATTGATATTGATTTCCCTGATAACGCTTTTTTCCCGATTAAAGAAATTAACGAAATGCGTCGTCAAGGAATTGAACAGCTAATTCAAAAAATAACACTTAAAAACAAAATTAATATTGAATATCCTAAAGTATCATTACACCATGTTCCAAAAAGAATAAAAGGAATTGATGTAAGAGTCTATAATTTAAAACAGCTTGAAGCACTAATTAATGAAGATATTCATCGTTACTATTTTCCACTTTCTAAAGATTTAGATAAAGCAATTGATTTAGCAACAGGTTTTAATAAAAAAATCGTTCCTTTTACTGGTTTTTTATCTAATTCAAAACAACTTAATGAATTTAAAGAAAGTGACTTATACTGTAAAGTTGATGAAATATTAGTAGGGGATTATGGTGCTTTACAAATATTTAATGATAAAAAATGTCTTTTAGATTTCAACTTTAATCTTTATAATAGTTATTCATTAAATTATTTTAATAACTATGCAGCTGTATTATCATTAGAAATGAGTAAAAATATGATTAATAATTTAAATGATATTAATCAAGAATTAATTCTTGTTGCTTATGGAAAAACTATTAATATGCATTTAAAACATTGTATAATCAGTGATTATTATTTTAACTGTAAAAAAGAAAAATGTAATTTATGTCATCAGGGACATTATAATTTAGTAGATCGAAAAAATGAAAAGTTTACAATTTTAACAGATGATAATTGTAATAACCTTGTCTTTAATAGTCATTGTTTATATTTGGAAAACGTTAGTGATGTTGATGTTGACTATATTTTACTATCTTTTAGTGATGAAAATTGTGAAGAATGTAAAAAAGTATTTTATGATTTTCAAAACAATATTATTTTAGGTAAGCCACGTCAAATTAAACTTAAAACTAGACCAACAAACGGATATTTTTATGATTAACAAAAAAACAGAGTAATAGAAATTACTAATAAGTAAGGACTATACTTTTGTTTTTTCTTTTATATTGTATAATAATATAAAGATAATAATTATTAATCAAAAAGAGAGGGATTAATATGACAACAAAAAAGTCAAGAGTATTTATTACTGGTGATATTCATTGTCCAATAGATATTGATAAACTTAATTCTAAATGTTTTGATGAAGGTAATAATTTAACTAAAAATGATATCTTAATTATTTGTGGAGATGCTGGTTTTGTATGGAATGGTGGTAACCGTGATAAAAAATGGATTGAATGGATTTCTAGAAGACCTTGGACTACTGTTTATGTTGATGGTAACCATGAAAACCATAATTTGTTAAAAACATATCCAGTCATTGATTTTTTTGGTGCAAAAGCTCATAAAATAAGCGATTCGCTATTTCATATTAAAAGAGGGGAAATAATGACGATCAATGACGAAACTTATTTTTGTTTTGGTGGTGCTTTTTCTCACGACATTGAATATCGCATCGAAAATATTAGCTGGTGGCAAGATGAATTACCAGTTCAAGAAGAAATAGACAATGCTATTGCAAATTTAAAAAAATATCATAATCAAATCAATTACATTATCACTCATGATGTTCCTTCTAGTATAAATATGCATTTAGGATATAATATACCGATCATGGATTATTACACTCATGGAAAATATATTCACTTATGTAACTTTCTTCAAAATATTTTAGAATCAGTAAATTTTGATGCCTGGTTTGCAGGACATTATCATATAAATAAACTAATCGGTGGTGTCCAAATTCTCTATCAGGATATCATAGAAATAAAAAGAACGAAAGATAGTTATCAATGCTATGAAAAAGTAAAAAATAAAATTAACGAAATAAATTCTAAAAAATATACAAAAGAAGAACTTGAAGAATTATTTAAAGAAGAAAAATTATATATTAGTTATCAAAAAATTGATACAATCGATAATTTTGGATATGGTGAAAATGCTATTGAAGCGGAAAAATTTTTTGATGTTGAAACAACTGAAGATGAACTTGATGCAGTTATGGCTTTATACAATTCTTATTTAGTAAAAAAATATACTAGAGAAGACTAATTAATTACAACTCTCTTAGCATGTTAATAACGCTAAGAGAGTTTTTGTCAATTAGTGATTAAATTTTGATTGTTTTGGCAAAATGATATCATATTTAATTTTTATAAACTACACTACTGTTGATGATTAAGAACCAATGGGTGTATAAACTCTTAAAATATATATCGACAATTTTAAAATATAAACTTGTAATATTTAAACAGTTTATGTAGTTTATTATCTAAAAAAGATAAAAAACATTTACTATAATTCTAATTTTTTTAGTTTAATTCAAAATATTGTTGCAACTGATTATTGAAAATGCTAAAATCTATTTAGCGGAGGTGTACCAATGATAGATAAAGATTTAGCAGCAAGATTAAAATCTTATCGGAATTTCAAACATTTGACACAAAAAGATGTTGCAGCATATTTAAAAGTACCTCATTCAGCTATTTCTGATATAGAAAACGGGAAAAGAGATATTACTGTTAGTGAATTACGAATTTTTTCTAACTTGTATGGTAGAAGTGTAGAAGAAATAATGAGCGGGAAAAAGTATGATTATTATAATATTGCAAATATTGCACGTCTTTTAACTGAATTACCTGATGATGATTTAAAAGAGATTATGTTTATTATTGAATATAAAAGAAAAAGAAACGAAGAAAAAATGAAGAAGTAATTTAACGCATTACTTAAATTTAAAAAAGCTGGGTTCATTTCAAGATCCAGCTTTTTTATTTTATAACTTTAACAACTTTTTAAATTCTTCTAAAACCAATTTACCGTCACTTAAAACTAGATCAGTACATTCTTGATAAGTTTCACTATTATAATATTTAACATCTACAATTTCATTTTCAATCGTAACTATTGCATATGTTCCAAAGCCATAAGAACCCCGATTTATCATCACACTACCAGGGTTAATGATATAATGATTATTTATATTGCTTAAAGAAGGGACATGAGTATGTCCATGAAAACAAATATTAATATTATGCTCTACCATATAATTATATAAATAATCATCTCCTTGATATACTTGATGTTGTTGTCCATGAACAACTAAAAAACGATAGTTATCTTTTTGAAACTCAATTTCTAAAGGAAAATCTGCCTCATCATGATTTCCTTTTACAGTAAGATATCCTTTAAGCAGTTTATTATCACGTTCTAGCGACGAATCACCACAATGGATATAAAAATCCATGTCTGGGTATTTCATTGTTATCTGCTCAAATAAATCGTTTTGTAAATGGGTATCACTAACAACTAACAATTTCATTTTAATAAACAAACCTCCTTTATTTATAATTATTCTTTATATATAATAACATGTAATTTTTTAGAATTAAAATATTTATATGTTTTATTAAAAATTTTTTATTGTAAATATTAAATGATTTAATCAAGATAATTTGTATTTTTGTTTATAAAAATAGATTAAAAGAAACAAGAAAGTGTTTACATTCTCATTTTTTCGGTGTAAAATTAACGTAGGTTGAAAAGAAGGAGTGTATATAATTATGAAAACTATTTTATTAGTATGTTCAGCAGGTATGTCTACTAGCTTATTAGTAACAAAAATGGAAGCTGCTGCAAAAGAAGCTGGTGTAGAATGTAAAATCTTTGCATTACCATTCTCTGATGCACCAAGAGTATTAGAAGAAGTTGATTGCATTTTACTTGGCCCACAAGTAAGATTCCAAAAAGCTGCAATCGAAAAATTAGCTGCAGGACGTAAAGCTGGTCCTATCCCTGTTGACGTAATCGATATGAGAGATTATGGAACAATGAACGGTAAAGCAGTATTCGAATCAGCAATGAAAATGATTGGATAATTAATGAAAAGGTATTGTTATAATACCTTTTCTATTATATTTAGAGGAGAAAAAATATGGCAACTAGAATTATGTTAGTTTGTGCAGCTGGTATGTCTACTAGTTTATTAGTAACTAAAATGGAAGTAGCTGCAAAAGAAGCCGGTGAAGAAGTAGAAATCTTTGCTTTACCTTTATCTGAAGGTGAAAAAATCATTAACACTGTAGATTGTGTATTACTTGGCCCACAAGTAAGATATGCAAAAAAAGAAGTAGAGCAAATCATCAAAGAAACAGGTAAAGATATTCCTTATGATGTAATTGAAATGAAAGATTACGGAATGATGAATGGTAAAGCTGTTTACGAATTTGCAAAAAAATTGATGGGTAAATAATTTAAAATGGGTGGCAATACCCATTTTTATTTTTACTAAATTTTATTCAAATTTTTATTTGGGGTTTTATAATATTTGTTACTATGATATAATATCCTAAATATTAGGAGGTAAATGATTGATGCAAAAAGGTATAATTACAGTAGTAGGAAAGGATCAAGTTGGAATTATTGCCAAAGTATGTACTTTTCTAGCTGAAAAGCAAATAAATATCTTAGATATTTCACAAACTATTATTCAAGGATATTTTAATATGATGATGATTGTTGAACTAACATCTGTAATTGATGAATTTGGTTCTGTTTGTGATGAATTAAATAATTTAGGGGCAGAAATAGGTGTAAACATTAAATTACAACATGAAGATATTTTTAATAAAATGCACCGTATTTAAGGAGATTAACGATGATTAATTTATTTGAAGTTACAGAAACAAATAAAATGATTGAACAAGAAAACCTTGATGTCAGAACCATTACACTAGGGATTAGTTTATTAGACTGTATGGATCATGATATCGATGTTTTATGTCAAAATATTTACAATAAAATTACAACAGTGGCCAAAGATCTTGTGGCAACAGGCAAACAAATTGAAATGAAGTATGGTATCCCAATTGTCAATAAACGTATCTCTGTAACACCAATAGGATTTATTGGTGCAAATGCATGTAAAAGCACTGATGATTTTGTAAAAATTGCCAAAACATTAGATGAATGCGCTAAAAAAACAGGGGTAAATTTTATCGGTGGATACAGTGCTATTGTTTCTAAAGGAATGACAAAAGCTGAAGAATTACTAATTCGCTCTATTCCTGAAGCAATGAAAGTAACAAACAATGTTTGTAGTTCTGTCAATGTTGGATCAACAAAGACTGGAATTAATATGGATGCAGTAAAATTAATGGGGGAAATTATTCATGATACTGCAGATTTAACTAAAGAAAATGATTCAATCGGCTGTGCTAAATTAGTTGTATTGTGTAATGCTCCTGATGATAATCCATTTATGGCTGGTGCTTTCCATGGGGTTAGTGAAGCTGATGCAGTAATTAATGTAGGTGTTAGCGGTCCTGGTGTTGTAAAGAATGCAATAAACAAAGCTAAAGGTAAAGATTTTGGTGAGTTATGTGAAATCATTAAAAAAACAGCTTTCAAAATTACTAGAGTAGGACAGTTAGTAGCTTTAGAAGCATCGGAAAAACTAGGTATTCCTTTTGGAATTATTGATTTATCATTAGCACCAACTCCAGCAATCGGAGATAGTATTGCTGATTGCTTAGAAGGAATGGGATTAGAAAGTGTTGGAGCACCTGGAACAACTGCAGCCCTTGCAATTTTAAATGATCAGGTTAAAAAAGGTGGCGTTATGGCTTCTTCTTATGTTGGGGGATTAAGCGGTGCTTTTATTCCAGTTAGTGAAGATCAAGGGATGATCGATGCTGTTAATCGTGGTGCTTTAACTTTAGAAAAATTAGAAGCAATGACTTGTGTATGTTCAGTAGGACTTGATATGATAGCTATTCCTGGTAGTACATCACCAGCTACAATTTCTGGAATTATTGCTGATGAAATGGCAATTGGAATGATCAATCAAAAAACAACTGCTGTTAGAATCATTCCAGTTATCGGTAAAGATGTCGGTGAAGTGGTAGAATTTGGTGGTTTATTAGGTTATGCTCCAATTATGCCAGTCAATAAATTTGATTGTGCAGAGTTTGTAAATCGTGGTGGTAGAATTCCTGCCCCAATTCATAGTTTTAAAAATTAAAAGACGAATTATCGTCTTTTTAAATTATTCACAAAGGAGTAAATATAATATGGATGAATTGATCGTTTTTAATCCTTTATATCAAGATGATGAAATTGAATCATGTTTTAACATGTATAACGAACTAATTAATGGGAATCTTAAAAACAGTAATAAATTTGTATCACTGTTAATAAAATTAGCTGAAAAATATAATTTATATGATAATTTATTTAATAGCTTACTAACTTATCTATTAATTAATAATGAAAATTCATTTACACTTGCTTTAGAAAGAAAAAAACCAATTTCTAGCAACTTAAAAGCAGTAGTAATGAATGATTTTAAAATTATATTTAACATGTTTAATACAAATTTTGAGATGTTAGAACCATTACAAAGAAATCTAATCAATAGTTTTACACCTTCTAAACCAGTAATTAATCAAGAATTATTTGAAGTCTCAACAACTTTACAAGAAAATCTTACAAAATGTAATAATGTAGATGACTTCTATACTATATTAGAAAAATTCTTTTTAACATACGGCGTTGGAAAATTTGGATTAAATAAAGCATTTCGCTATGAAAATAAAAAAATTGTGCCTATAATACATATTGGAAACGGTCGTTTAAACCAATTGATTGGCTATGAAACTCAAAAACAAACCCTAAGAAACAATACAGAAGCTTTCTTAGCGGGTAAAAAAGCTAACAATGTTTTACTATACGGTGATAGTGGAACTGGAAAATCTAGTAGTATTAAAGCTTTATTAAATGAATATTATAAAGATGGATTACGAATGATAGAGGTATATAAACATCAATTTAAAGATTTACCTAAAATCATTCAACAATTACAATCTCGTAATTATAAATTTATTTTATTCATGGATGATTTGTCATTTGAAGAATTTGAAATTGAATACAAATATCTAAAGGCTGTTATCGAAGGTGGCTTAGAGAAAAAACCAGATAATATTTTAATCTATGCAACTAGTAACCGTCGTCATATTGTTAAACAAACATGGAGTGAACGTGAAGACAAAGATGAGGTTAATATTAACGATGCTAAACAAGAAAAAACTTCATTAAGTTCTAGATTTGGTATTAAAATATTATTCATGCATCCTGATCGCATTAATTATTTAAACATTGTCGATGGACTAGCTAAGCAATATGGTTTAAAAATGGATCGTGACGAATTACATCAAAAAGCATTAACATGGGAAATTCGTCATGGCGGTTTTTCAGGAAGAACAGCTAAACAGTTTATTCATGCAATGCTTGGAAAATAGAGTCGAGGTATTATGAAAAAATTATTAATAAGTGATTATGATAAAATCAAAAAATATTTAGATGATGCTAACTATGAAGGCTATAACTCTAATTTTGTAACAATGATGATGTGGGATCATGAATATGAAATCTATTATGAAATTCATGATCATTACTTAATTATGTTGCATACATATTTAAACGAACACTTTTTCTCAATGCCTTTTTGTAAAGAAGAATATTATCAAGAAGCTATTGAGTATATGATGGAGTATGCAAATAATCATCATTTTGCTTTTAGAATAGATCTAGCAGTAGATAAATTTGTCGATAAAATTAAAGAAATTTACCAAGATAAATTCTTATATTTACATAATGAAGATAACGATGATTATGTTTACGAAAAAAAATCTTTAGAAACATTATCAGGTAAAAAAATGCAAAAAAGACGAAATCATTTTAATGCTTTTATAAAAGAACATCCTGATTACGTTTATAAAGAAATTGAAGATGAAGATATTGATAATGTTTTAAACTGTCTTAAAAAATGGGATACTGATCATAGCAATGAAAACAGTGTCGTATCTGAATTTATTGGTATCGTATATCTTTTAGTACATCGTAAAGAATTAAATATCAAAACAGGTTGTATTTATCTTAATGGTCAATTAGAAGCTTTTATAATTGGATCGCCATTAAAGCATAAAACAGTACAAATTCATGTTGAAAAAGCAAATAAAGAAATTCGCGGTTTATATGTTGCAATCGGCAAATTTTTCTTAGAGCAAAACTATGCCGATTATGAACTTGTAAACAGAGAAGAAGATATGGGGCTAGATTCTTTAAGACGAGCTAAAAAAATGCTTCATCCAATTAAAATGATTCATAAATATACAATCGTTACAAACAATCAATCAATTGTTAAAGCAAACAATAGCGATATTCCACAAATAATTGATTTATGGAAAAAAAGTTTTAAAGATGAAAATGAGCAATCAACTAAATTTTATTTTGATAAATGTTATCAAAATGAAAATACTTATTTATTGAAAAATAACCATCATCTTGTTTCAATGGTACAGATTGTCCCTTATACAATAATACTAGATAATAAGGAATGTTTGGCATACTTTATTTTAGGTGTGGCTACTGATAAGAATTACCAAAAACAAGGTTTAATGAAAAAATTAATGAATTATGTTTTAAACTTACCACAATATCAAGGACAAAAAATTCTATTACAAGCTTATCAACCAGAAATATATTATAATTTTGGATTTAAAGAAAATTATTTTCATAAGATAACAAAAGTTAATAAAGAGTACTATCAAAATAATAGTGATTTAAATATTATAACTGATTATGATTGTACTAAGTCATTATCTTTATATCAAAAATTTACCAAAAAATATAACGGTTATCGAAAACGTGATTTAGATTATTACAAAAATTATTTAATTGCTCGCAGTTTAGCGTATGATGAATCATTGAAAATATTTTATGATAAAACTAATGCCATCGGCTACATGATCTATAGCGAAGATGAAAATCAAATTAAGGTTTCTGAATTGATTTATGAAAATGACACTGCATTGAATAAAATGATTGCAGCAATTATTAATGATGATAAAGAATTAATAATTGAATCAGATATGCTTACAAATATTAATGGTGAAAGCCAGGTTATTTGTACAATGTTGACAAACTTCTTAAAAAATAGTTGTCAAGATAATAATTTTTATATCAACGAGTGTCTCTGAGATAATTTTTTATTGACTAACCAACTTCTACATTATAAAATAAAAAAGATTTAAAGGAGGTTAGTTAATGGACTATCAAGATCGTCAATTACATGAAGAGTGTGGTGTTTTTGCTGTATGTGGTTACGAAAATGCCGCAGCAATGTGTTATTATGGTTTACATAGCTTGCAACACCGTGGTCAAGAAGCCGCTGGTATTATTGTAAAAAATAAAGAAGCATTATCAATTCAAAAAGGTGAAGGCTTAGTTACTGAAGTATTTGATCAAGAAAAGATTTCTAAGATGATTGGAGATTATGCAATTGGTCATGTTCGCTACTCAACAGCTGGTGGTGGAGGAATTGCTAATGTACAACCTTTATTATTTAGAACATTAAATGGCTCATTAGGAATTGCTCATAATGGTAATATTGTAAATGCTAATATATTAAAAAGTGAATTAGAAAAAAAAGGAAGTATCTTTTCTAGTACTTCTGATACAGAAATTTTAGGTCATCTTATTATGCGTGAAAAAGGGCATATGATTGATCGAATCTGTAATTCATTAAATAAATTAGATGGCGCTTTTGCATTTTTAATATTAATAGAAAATGCTTTATATGTCGCTCGTGATAAATATGGTTTACGACCAATTTCTATTGGACAACTTCCTAACGGTGCTTATGTATTTTCATCAGAAACTTGTGCATTTGAAGTAGTAGGGGCTAAATTTTTAAGAGATTTAGAACCAGGGGAAATTGTTCGTGTAAAAAATGGTGAAATTAAATCAAAATTATATACAACTGATGTTGTAGATAAAATATGTGCAATGGAGTATATATACTTTTCACGCCCTGACAGTAATCTAGATGGTATAAATGTCCATACTACTAGAAAACTTGCAGGAAAACAATTATTTATTGAATCTCCAGTTGAGGCTGATTTAGTAATTGGGGTTCCAGATTCATCAATTTCTGCAGCTATTGGTTATTCTGAAGCTTCAGGAATACCATACGAAATGGGATTAATAAAAAATAAATATGTTGGAAGAACATTTATTCAACCGACTCAAGAAATGAGAGAACAAGGTGTACGAATGAAACTTTCCGCTGTTTCATCAATTGTAAAAGACAAACGTGTAATCATGATAGATGATTCAATCGTTAGGGGAACAACATCTAAACGAATTGTAAGACTACTAAAAGAAGCAGGGGCCAAAGAAGTTCATGTACGAATCGCTTCACCAGCAATTAAATATCCATGTTTTTATGGAGTTGATATGTCAACAATGGATGAATTAATTTCCAATCGCTTATCAGTTGATGAATTGTGCGAATATATTGAAGCTGATTCACTAGCATTTATTAGTGAAGAAGGGATTGATAAATCAATTCATTTCAACAAAGAAAAACATAAATGTGGTTTATGTCTAGCATGTTTCAATGGCAATTATGTAACTGATATTTATGATGCTTTTGAACATGATAAAGAGAAAAAAGGAAAAATATAAAATTAATTTACATAATAATAATGGTGCTTGTTTAAGCACCATTATTATTAAATTCTACAGGTGGAGTACCAATAATATCTTTATATCGACCAACAGGATTTATTTGATCAATATCAAATTAAATTCCATGCTCATACACCAATTGTAGAGATTTTTAAAGACAAAGTATTAACAGTTGATAATATGGATAAAAAACTATTTACAGAAGCTGATACAATAATTTCTGCTATCGGAAGAATTTCTGTAAAAAATAAGGAATTCGAGTAGTCTCAGTTGGTGCTGCTGTTAAACCACGAAAAGTAGATCAAGCAATACATGAAGCATTCTATGCAGGATTAAATATTTAATTTATAAAGAACAGGGGTAACGTAAATCGCTCCTGTTCTTATTATAATTATATATATAACTTCGCATAATGTATATTATGAAAATCTTTAACGACAGTTTTCTATCTATTCTCTATAAAATAATATGTACAGATAAGGAGAATAGTTTTATGGAAAATTTAGAAAAAGTTATGAAATTTATTGAAAGTGTTGATCGTGATTTAGATTATTTAATCGATTATTTATATCAAGAAGATGATATTTCTCTTTTAGAAGAAATGGAAGATTTATCTGATGATATTTCTAGAGTAATTCGACATTTAGAGAGATTAGGTGGTTTACATGATTAAATATCCACGTATCAATATTCGCAGTCAGTTGCGTATTTGGCTTAATAAACATGAATACGAGTTTATATCTAATGAACAGTTAACTCTTTTAGAAGAATGTGAGTTTTGTGAAGTTCGTATTGATGAATGTCATAGTTCTTTTTGTCGACATTGTTTTAATGTTTATGTAACATTTAAAAAGAATGGCGATACTCAAGATAGATGGTCTGGAGTTTATTTATTTCACATTCGAAAGGATGATTTACAGTGACATGTTATCATCCTTTGCACGCTTTTTTAGATGGTGTTAATCTTAAAAGCGGTAAACCAAATTATAAAATAACTTCTAATAAAGTAAAAAGTGTTATGTTTGATTCTGATACTAATCATTGGTATATGAGTGAGGACCCTAATAAATATCCTAATAATGAATATATTGATATTCCCTGTGGTAAATGTGTTGGTTGTAGATTAGATTATTCTAGATCCTGGGCTACTAGATGTATGTTAGAAGCTCAATATTTTTCTAGAAGTATGTTTTTAACAATTACATATGATGATGAACATGTTCCTCGTTCTTGTTATGAAGTACCGGAGACCGGCGAAATAAAAGATATTTTGACGTTGTCGCCGAGAGATTTCACTTTGTTCATGAAACGTCTTAGATATTATTATAGTGATAAATTTGGTAGTGAACTTCGCTTTTTTGCTTGTGGTGAGTATGGTTCTACTACCCTACGCCCTCATTATCATGCTATTGTGTTTGGTTTAGATTTAGATGATTTACAAGAAGTTAAACAAAGTCGTGGTGGTTTTCCTTTGTATCAGTCCGATTTAGTTGATAAAGCATGGGATAAAGGCTATGTCTTATTATCTGATAACAATTGGCAAACTGCTGCATATACCGCTCGTTACATTATGAAAAAACAGAAAGGTGAAGATGCTTCTGTTTATGAAGAGTTTAATATTGAACCTGAATTTGTTCGTATGAGTAGAATGCCCGGTATTGCTCGCCAGTATTATGATGATCATAAACATGAGATATACAAAAATGATGAAATTATTCTTAATGATGGTATGACAGTTAAGCCGCCCAAATATTTTGATGATTTGTATGCAGATGAATATCCTGAATTATTTGAGCAGGTTCGTGAAAAACGTATTCAAGCCGCTAAAATTTCGGATTCTACTAAAGAAGTTCTTTACGGTGATAAATATCTTCGCTTAGAACGTGAAGAAGTTAATAAAAAGAAATCAATTAGTAAATTGGTTCGTGAACTTTAAAGGAGGTGAAATATATGTCAAAAAAACGTACTGCAGTTCGTAGTCCTAAAAAAGATAAACAATTCTTTAATCGAACCGCTATGCAAACCAAAAGATTAAACGCACACCCACCAACATTTCGAGGAGGTATTAGATTATGAGTGACTTTTACATTATGTTAGTACAGTTTATTTTATTTATAACAGCTTTGTTTGTAGTTTCTATTGTGATATTTGGTGTTTATAGTTTAGCTAAAAATTTTATATTCAGTAGAAGAAAACGAATTAAACAAATCGATTATCAAGAGGAGAATTAAAATGAAATTTTTTGAAAAAATGTCAGATTCATTATTGAAAGTATATTGTGTTAAAGATGAAAAAGTTGGTCAATTTATTGACTCTTTGTCTGTTTTGCCTAATGAAGATTTAGCTATTCATAGTTTTGCTAATTCGTGTCTTAAAACCGACCCTGTTATTGGTCGCTTAGAAGATTATTCACTATATGAAGTTGCTTGTTTTGATGTTAATTCAGGTAAATTTTATTATGATGAACCTAAATTTGTTATCCATGGTTTAAATGCTCGTGCTTTAGCTCTACAACGTGTTAGAGATTTACATTTGGAAGATGAGGTGATTAATGATGATTCAAACGTGGAGACAGAGAGTAAACAATAGACAACATTATTGTATGCCTTGCGGTTGTAATATTCGTAAACAGTATATTTTAAATATAGATGAAAAAGGTTGTGAATATTTAGTTCATTCCGGTGATCATGACCAATATGCTGAAATCCAGTCTTATCGTGAGTCTTGTGATTTACAAATGATTTTAAATACTTTAGACCCTATGGCTGTAAATAGATACGTTTCTAGTTTTAAACCTGAAGATATCTTGAATGTTGGTCTAGTTGATATTGCTGCAATGCCTACCACTTATGGCGGTATGTTTAATTTAGTTAAAAAAGGTGAAAATTTCTTTAATGGTCTACCTGAAGAAATCCGCAGTAAGTTTAATTATTCTGTTAAAAAATTCTGTTCTAGCTTTGGTTCTGATGATTTTATTAATATATTTGGTCAATATATTCAATCTCAACAACCTCAACCACAGCCACAACCTCAACCACAGCCACAACCTCAACCACAGCCACAACCTGTCAAACGTGGTCGTAAGAAAAAAATTGAACCTGAAGGAGATGATGATTAATGTTACTTGACCAAAACTCTAGATTTGGTTTAAATCCTAATATGTCCGGCCAATATCGTTCTAAATTTGATATGTCACATTCTGTTAAAACTACATTTAATGTCGGTGAATTAATTCCGTTCGATGTATTAGAGATTTTGCCCGGTGATACTTTTAATATCGAAACTAATATGTTAGCTCGTCTACAAACACTAATTACTCCGTTAATGGATGATTTATATTTAGATACTTATTATTTCTTTGTTCCAAACAGACTTGTTTGGGACCACTGGAAAGAATTCATGGGAGAAAATAATGCTTCTTCTTGGTATCCTTCTACTACTTATACAATTCCTGTTATTGATATACCTGGTAATGCTGATTTACACGGCTCTATTCTTGACTATATGGGAATACCTACCGATACCGGTGATAATGCTGATGTATCTATTTCTGTTAATGCGCTTCCTATACGTGCTTACGGTCTTATATGGAATGAATGGTTTAGAGACCAAAATTTACAAGATCCTTTGTTAGTTCCTACAAGTGATGCTACTGTTACTTATGATAGGTCTAAGCCTGCTAATGGTGGTTTACCTCTTATGGCTAATAAATATCATGATTATTTTACATCTGCCCTACCTAGTCCGCAGAAAGGTCCTGACGTGACAATTCCCATGTTAGCTGACGCTGATTTTCCTGTATATACTCGTGATGAGACTATTCCTTATGCTGGTTCTTTCCCTGAAATGTTATACGGTCAAGTTAATGGCGCTTTACCTGAAGGACAACAGTATTCACAATTTTTAGATTTTGAAGATGGTGCTTTTCATGCTAGAGTTAGTAATACTCCTACCCCTAACGGTAGTAATGTTGGTTTGACTCCTATTAATCTTTGGTCTAACGTTCAAGGTTTACCAGTAGCCACAATTAACCAACTTCGTCTTGCTTTTGCTACTCAACAACTTTATGAGCAAGACGCCCGTTCTGGTACTAGATATGTTGAAATTATCAAAGGTCATTTCGGTGTTGAATCTCCTGACGCTCGTCAACAAAGACCTGAATTATTAGCATATAATCATATTCCAATTTCTATTAATCAAGTTGTTCAACAGTCCGGTACTAATGCCGATACGGCTTTAGGAGATGTTGCTGGTTTTAGTGTTACTGCTGATAGTGATAATTCTTTCGTTAAGTCATTTACTGAACATGGTTATATTATCGGTTTATGTTGTGTTCGTTATAATCATTCATATCAACAAGGTCTTAACCGTATTTGGTCTAGACAGTCTAGATTTGACTTTTATTGGCCTGTTTTTGCCAACCTTGGCGAACAACCAATTTTAAATAAAGAAATTTTTGTGAATTATGCTTTAAATAAATCTGATGAAGATAATGCAAATGAGCAGGTTTTCGGTTATCAGGAAGCTTGGAGTGAATATCGTTTCATTCCTAATCGTATTTCCGGCGAAATGCGATCAGATTTCCCACAGTCTTTAGATGTATGGGTCTTAACAGATGAATATGATCAGTTACCTGCCCTATCTGATGAATGGATTAAAGAAGACCCTAACACTGTTAATCGTGTCTTAGCTGTTACTGATGAAGTTTCTGCACAATTCTTTTGTGACATTTACTTAAAAATCGAAGCTACTAGACCGTTGCCGGTTTATTCTATTCCTGGATTAACTAGAATGTAGGTGATTTATTGTGAATATGTCTTCATTATTTAATCAAATGCAGTCTATCGCAGATAAAAATAATGCTGTTTCTGCTCATCAAGCTCAAAAACAAATGGATTTTCAAAGTTCAGAAGCTCAAAAATTACGTGATTTTAACTCATCTGAAGCGCAAAAAAATCGTGATTTTCAAGAACGCATGTCTAATACATCTGCACAGCGTTCTGTTAAGGATTTGCAAGCCGCTGGACTTAATCCAATTTTAGCCGCCACTTCAGGCGGTACTTCTGCTTCTACTCCGTCCGGTGCTTCTGCTTCACAAGGCGGAAGCCCTAGCGGTGCTAAAGGTGATGTTGACACTTCTGTTATTGCCGGAATGGCTTCTCTTGCTTCATCTGCTATAAATTCCGCAGCTGCTACTCAAGCCGCTTCTATTGCCGCTAATGCTTCTATGTATAATGCTCGTTTACAAGCTGAAACGCAACGTTATGCCGCTGACCGCGGTTATTGGGCGTCTAGACAGAATAGTCAAGATAGCTTATATTCTTCTCAGTATTCAGCTGATAAAAGCTATGCCGCTTCTAAATATGCTGCAAATAAATCTTCAGCTACTGCTATTGAAACTCAAGGATTAAATTCTTTTGCTGATTTAATCCCTTGGGCTTTTGAGCAAATAGGTAAATTTTTTGGCGGTAGAAAGAAAAAATGATGTATGTTATAATCTCCCTGAAGGGAGATTATTTTATGGAATGGATTTTATTAATTGTTTTCTTTATATTTTTATTTTTAGCATTTAGATGTTATAAAAATAAAGATTTTAAATATTTTGGATTTTATCTCGTAGTAATATTATTAGATTTTTTATTCGTTTGGTTTTGTATGATGATTTTTTGGTATGCCCATGTAATGGGTTTAACTTTATAAAAAAATTTATAACTATAAAAGAAGCTAGCGCTCTTATGGCGCGAAGCTTTTTTTATAGTCGGATTTGCGTAGCAAATTCTTGAGGAAAATTTTAATTTTCCGAACAGTCCACCCCATACTTTCTTGTTGTAATGGGGTGGACTGACAGGAATTATTATGATATAATATATCTAAGAGATAGATAGTTAACTACATTTCATTAAAAACAACATTCCGTAGTTATTCTTCAACAAATAATATATTCTTCAACGTTATTTCTTGTGCAGTGTTTGCATAATGTATATTATGAAATTTTTATGTATGGAATAATGTGAATAAAATGTGCACAATGTGAATAAAAAAGGAAATCTGTTAGATTTCCTAAATTGTATTAATAAATACAACCGTATTTAAAACAAAGAAAAATATTCCTACGATAATTAAATATATGTATATCTTAAATTTTTCATTTTTTCGATAATTATTAAATAAAGCTAATATTCCACAAACAATCAATGCAATCGCAATAATATAAAATAGAACTGTACCAATAAAAGTTCTTGTCAATATTCCTATTGCAAATAAGAAAGTTCCAATCCCATATGCTAATATTGACATTACAATTAATCTTTTAGTCTTATCTTCCATGTATACTCCTTAAATTATATTCTTTAAAATTGATTTTCCAATTTTAGGTAGTTCAACATTAAAGTTTTCTGCAATAGTTGCTCCGATTACTGAAAATGATTCCATTGGTGCTAAACAACGTGGCTGCAATAATTCTTTAGAATAAATGATCAAAGGAACTTGTTCACGCGTATGATCAGTACCTTTATATGTTGGATCATTACCATGATCAGCAGTTATCATTAATAAATCATCAGCTTGTAAATATTTCATCAATTCACCTAACTGTTCATCAAATTCGACAATTGCCTGACCATATCCTTGATAATCACGACGATGACCGTATTTAGCATCAAAGTCAACAAGATTAACAAAGCATAATCCGTTAAAGTTAGTTTTAGCTAATTCAATAGTTTTTTCCATACCATCTTTATTGCTAATAGTCTTAACACTTCTTGTTATTCCCTGATTAACAAAAATATCAGGAATTTTACCTACACCGATTACATCAAAATTATTCTCTTTTAAAGTGTCTAATACAGTTTTATCAAATGGGGCTAAGGCTAGATCATGGCGATTAGCAGTTCTTTCAAACTCCCCTGCTTTTTTACCAATAAATGGACGGGCAATAATTCTACCTACTTTCCATCGTTCATCCATTGCTAGTTCACGAGCAATTTGACAAGCTTCATATAATTCTTCTAGCGGTATTACTTCTTCATTAGCTGCTATCTGGAAGACTGAATCAGCTGATGTATATACAATCCAATCGCCTGTTTTAATCTGGTGTTCACCATATTCTTGAATAATCTCAGTTCCACTAGCCGCTTTATTACCAACACATTTTCGTCCTGTTTTTTCTTCAAATAAACGAATAAATTCATCAGGAAAACCAGTATCAGTAAAAGTGATAAAAGGTTTTTCTGTCTTTAATCCCATCATTTCCCAATGACCAGTCATAGTATCTTTACCATTAGAAATCTCACTTAAAGAAAGCGTATATCCTAATTGTAAGCTTAATTGATGAATACCTTTAAAGTCACCTAAATTACCTAATCCTAGTCCTTCTAAATTCACTACATCTAAACCATTACATTTTTCACAGATATGCTTTAATGTATTAGCACCATAATCATCATATAATGCACTATCACAAGCATTTCCAATCCCTAAAGAATCACAAACTATTAAAAAAATTCGATTATATTTCATCTTACCCTCCATATGTAAACTATTTATCATTATCAATTATCTTTTTCATTCTTGGATGAAACTGCTGGTATTCTTGTCTAATTTTCTGATTAGAAATATGCGTATAAATAGTAGTTGTTGAAATATCACTGTGTCCAAGCAACTCTTGAATCGAACGAAGATCAGCGCCATTTTCTAATAAATGAGTAGCAAAAGTATGTCGAAAAGTATGGGGAGAAATGTTTTTATTTACCGTTGTTGTATTAATAATTGTCTTAAGTATATGATAAAACTCTTGGCGACTTAATGGATTACCATGTTGATTGAAAAATAACAATGAATCATTTTTTAAATTTAATTCATCACGATATTCATTGATATACTGCGTTAATAATTTACCAACATATTTACTTATTGGAACTAGTCGCTCTTTATCACCTTTACCAATTACTTTTACAAACCCCATTTTAATATTTAAATCAGACATTCTTAAATTTAATAATTCTGAAACACGCATTCCTGTTGCATATAGTAATTCAACTAAGCAGCGATTTCTAGAACTTATTGCATCAACCACTTCAATACTATTTAAAAGTTCAGCCATTTCTGACTTAGATAATACCGTTGGTAATTTTTTATCTTTTTTTGGCAGCGTAAAACTACTCATCAAATTATTAGGAACAATTTTTTCTCTCACTAAAAAAAGATAAAACATCCGTAAAGATACAATTTTTCTAGAAACAGAAT
Source organism: Erysipelatoclostridium sp. An15 (assembly GCF_002160675.1). Taxonomy (NCBI): domain Bacteria; kingdom Bacillati; phylum Bacillota; class Erysipelotrichia; order Erysipelotrichales; family Coprobacillaceae; genus Thomasclavelia; species Erysipelatoclostridium sp. An15. The sequence continues at coordinate 156,608 of NZ_NFLA01000001.1, read as the reverse complement.
TAGTACTTTGAATTTTGCCTAGTTCTTTTAAATATAGGCGTATATGTTCTTTATCAATTTTTTCTACCTGATCTATTTCAAATTTTTCATTTATATATTTAAAAAACTTTTTAAGATCTCTATCATACGCACTCACCGTATTTTTGCTTAATCCTTTTTCAACTATTAAGTATTGCTTATATTCATCTAATACCTCTTTTGCTTCCATTTATCAACACATCCTGCCTACTTGGATATTATAACACGTTTAAAAATAATATTGCCAATGATTTGGTAACTAAAGTACATAAACTTTAAATGCCATTGACAGACTTACAATGATTAAAATAATAATAATATAATCTAATATATAATTAATTATTTTACGACTATTAAAAACTTCAGTTGTTAAAAATGATATTGTAAAGCAATTTAATGACAATCTAATGGCAATTATTGAAATTACATATAATAAGGCTAATTCTAAAATAAGTTGTGGAAAAAAGCTAAAAAAAAGCATTGAAGCACTAAATTTGTTTAAAGTAAAATAATAAATAGTAGCAATTGCAATCTGCATTCCCTTTGAAAAAATTACAAAACTATTTAAAATAACTCCTAAAAAACTTGTTGATATTATTAATGATAAAAGTATGTATAAACTAGTTATTGTTAAATAAAGATTGTAATTATTTGTTGCTGTATTATCTTTATAAAAAAATATATATTTATTTAATTGGACTATTGTTTCATTACCATAAAAATAAAATACAATTCCAAATAATAATCCACAAATAAATAAAATTGCTGCAAACGTATTAATTACTAATTTTTCATTTTTAAATATTTTGTTTAAAATACCCATAAGTTTTCCTCCGTTTATATAACTTATGAGCATTTTAAAATTTTATTCTTTTATTTTAAATATTTCTTTTGGGGTTGTTTTTCTTTTTTAGACAAAGCAGAAGCTTTAATAACTAATGGATGATCAAAGTTTTCATTAATTTTATCGATTAACTTATCTAAATTTTCATTTTTTATATTTGGTTGTTGCTCAACTTCAAAAATACTGATCTGCTCTTTTAAATTTTTCTTATTAATAGTGTTATTTAAACTGACCCCCAATAATCGAACTGGTCTACCGTTATAATTACTATCAAATAGCATTTTAGCAGTTGATAAAATTGTTTCATAATCATTGATATATTTAGAAACAGTTGTTTGTCTAGTAACACTTTCAAAGCGAGTATATTTAATTGTTATCGAAATCGAATTAGATACCAGGTTTCTTTTTAAAGCTCGTGTAGATACTTGTTTTGCTAAATTACTTAAAACTTCTTTTAAATATACTTCATCGTTAGTATCAGCTGGTAAAGTTGTTGAATTACCAACTGATTTTAACTCATTATGTCCATAATCAACCGGATTAGTATCGATACCATTAGCTTTTCGATAAACTAGTAAAGCATTTTTACCAATAACCTTTTTTAAATTATCATAATTTTTATAATCAGCTAAATCACCAATAGTATTAATACCAACCGCTCTTAATTTAGGCTGTGTTTTTTTACCTATACCAAACATATCTTTAATATCTAATGGCCACATTACTTCTTTTAAATTATTTCTAGTAAGAACAGTAATTCCCATTGGCTTTTTCATATCGCTAGCCATCTTAGCTAAAAACTTATTAGGAGAAATACCAATTGAGCACTGCAAATTTAATTGTTCATACACTTTAGTCTGGATATCTTTAGCTAAAACAACTGGATGAATTTTTTTCTCTTGAATAATTGATGTAACATCAAGATAACACTCATCAATACTAGCTACCTCTAATATTTCACTGTATGATGCTATTATTGTAAAAAATTCATTTGATAAACGATGATATAACTCAAAATCAGCGGGTAAAATAATTAAGTCTTTACATAATTGTTTAGCTTGAAAAAGAGGCATTGCTGAATGAATCCCGTATTTTCTAGCTTCATATGAAGCAGTTGTAATAATACTTCTTTTAGATTTTCCTGAAATTACGATTGGTTTCCCTTTTAACGAAGGATTTCTAGAAATTTCAGCACTAGCATAAAAAGCATTTAAATCAATGTGAAATATTACTTGCATCATCATTTACCTCCATTATCTAAATATTAAGGTGCTCATTTAGAGCACCTGTTTATTCCTGACTATCCATTTCTAACATCCAATCAATATACAAACCATATCCGGTCATTGGATTATTTCCTGATACATGAGTTACACAACCAACTATCTTATTATTTTGAATAATTGGTGAACCACTCATTCCTTGTACTATACCATTAGCTTTTTCAATAACCTCTTTATCAGTTACTGTAAATTCAATGCCCTTTTCTTTAACCGTATCTTGACTATTTAATTTTGTGATTTCAATTTCACATTTTACAATTTCATTACCTTCTAAAACTGTCAAGAAATAAGCTTTACCAAGTTTCGTTTCTTCAATAGTTGCAGTTTCCATCATTTCACGATTGGAAATATCATAATTATAAGTTCCATAGATACCAAATTGACTATGGCTGTTTATACTACCTATTTCAACATTGGAAATGTCTGCAATTTTATTTCCTGAAGATTGACTTGTTGCTTTTTTGATACTAGTTACATTACTTTCATAAATGCTTCCTTCTTGAAGCAAACTTTCACTATCTAGTTTAGAATCACTCATAGCATGGCCTAAAGCCCCAAATGAATGTGTTTCTGGATTATAGAAGGTCAAAGTCCCTACTCCACTAATAGAATCTTTTACATATAGTCCAGTTGAAAACTGTTGATTATCATAAACAACTTTTAAATCCTGATGAATTACATTATCACCACGTTTAATAGTTAAATCATATGTTAAATCATCAGTTTTATTTTTGATCACATATGTTAAATCTTCAATACAAGTTACTTTTTGATCATCAATGGCTGTTATTAAATCACCAACTTGAAAATCATTACTAATTGGACTATAACTTTTGTTATCGATCTCTATTGCATATCCACCAGTAATAACAACACCTTGATAATCTAATTCAATTCCAATTGAATCGCCACCAGGAATTAGTGATATTGCATAAGCGGCAACTGGATTAATAATGGTCAAAGCCAGGATCAAAGAAAGGAATAGCTTTTTAAAAAGCATAAAAACCTCCTTGTAGCATTAGCTACATTTTAGTTTGGCTATTATGTAATTATTTATTCGCTATTTTCTTTCAATTTTCGAGCGTGTTCAATCGATTCATGAGATACTTCTTTACCAGATATTAATTTAGCAATTTCCATAATACTTTCATCATAATTTAATTTAGTTATTGATACGTTAGTATCATTATCATTAGCTACTTTTTTAATTAAATAATGATTTTTAGCAAAAGCAGCAACTTGTGCTAAATGAGTAATACATAAAACCTGATGATCTTTAGCTATTTTTTTCATTTTAGCACCAATACTTTCAGCAACTTTACCACTAACACCAGTATCAGCTTCATCAAAAATTATAGTTTCAATAGAACTGCTTTTTAAAGATAAAATCTTAATTGCAAGCATAATACGTGACATTTCCCCACCAGAAGCAACTTTATTTAATGGTTTCAATGTTTGACCAGCATTAGTTGAGATTAAAAACTCTACTTTATCTTGTCCATTAGCTTGCAAATCAATTTTTTTTAAATCAATCTTAAACACAACTTTATCTAAATATAATGATTTTAACTCATTAGTTACGGCATCCGTAAACTTTTGCGCTTCTTGTTTTCGAAGCTCAGTTATAGCATCGGCCAGCTCTTTTGCTTCTTGAAATGCAATTGATAATTGTTTTTTTAGATCATTTAAAAATCTTTCACGATTATTAAAGGTTGCAATTTTCATTTCAATTTCTTTTTTGGCTTCTTTGATAGTTGAAATTGATGGTCCATATTTTCTTTTCAAGCGATTTAATTTAAATAAAATTTCCTGTATTTCATTTAAACGATACTCATCAAAATTAGTGCTATTAAATTCACTTATTACTTCATCATCTAAATCCATTAAATTATAGTATAAATCATACATTTTTTCATAGATACTACTATAATTAGGATTATCACTAATCGCTTCTAATTCATTAACGGCATTATTTAAATTTGCTAAAACACCATATTCACCATTAATATATTGGCGATAATTATTAATTTTTTCTTTGATTTTTTCATATTCTTGTAATTGTTTCTTTTCATAGTCAAGACTATCTTCATCAATTGTATCTAGATCAAGACTATTTATCTCATCTAATTGGCTTTGATAATATTCTAATTGCTCATCGCTTAGTTCCTCATTCAAAGCTTTTTGATAATCCCGATTTATTTCTCGATAAGTACGATATGCTAAACTATATTGCTTATTTAAAGATTCAATTGAAGAACCAATAAAATGATTTAAAATATCTAAATGATTATTAGAATCAAATAAACTATGAGTTTCAAACTGTGAATGAATATCAATCAACTCACTCATAATTGATTGCAATACCATCTTTGATACATTTCTATAATTGATTTTAATAACTGTACGGTTATCACGATTAAATGATTTTGATACTACTAGTTTATCATCAAATTCAATTCTAAATTCTTTTAATTTAGCTAAAACTGGTGAATTTTTAGCAATAGTAAAAACACCTTCAATAAAACACTCATCTTTACCAGCTTTGATAAAACTAGTTTGGCTTCTATTGCCCATTAATTGACCAATAGCATCAATAATAATTGATTTTCCAGCTCCAGTTTCTCCAGTTAAAACTGTCATATGATTTAAAAAATCCACCTCTAAACGATCAATTATAGCAAAATTTTCAATATAGATACTTTCTAGCATATTTTCACCTACCTTTTAAAACAATCATGCGCATTATTTACTACTTCATCGATATTTATGTCACTATTAAAAATACCGTCTTTAACAAATAAACCTAAAAATTCAATATTTCCTTCACCACCAGTTATTGGTGAAAATGTTAACTGTTCTAATTCAAAATTATTGTTATGAGCAAACTCAATTACATTTTCAATAACCTGATGATGAATCTTAGCATCTTTTACAATTCCTTTTTTTCCAACTTCTTCTCTTCCTGCTTCAAATTGTGGCTTAATTAAAGCAACAACCTGATCACTTTTAGATAAAATGTCTTTAAGTGGTTCAAAAATATATTTTAAAGAAATAAAGGATACGTCAATACTTGCAAATGATGGTATACCATATTCAAACAATTCTTTTGTTGCATATCTAAAATTAGTTTGTTCTTTTACGACAACTCTAGGATCATTTCTTAATTTCCAAACTAATTGATTAGTTCCAACATCAATAGCATAAACTAATTTAGCACCATTTTGCAGCGCACAATCAGTAAAGCCACCCGTAGAACTACCAATATCAACCATGATTTTATCTTTTAAATCTAAATTAAATTCTTTTATGGCTTTTTCTAACTTTAAGCCACCACGAGAAACATAAGGCAAAACTTTACCTTTAACATATAATTTTGAATCAACTGGTATTTTAGTGCCTGGCTTATCTATAATATCATGTTCATCATGTACTATTCCGGCCATTATCGCTCTTTTAGCTTTTTCGCGTGAATCAAAAAAACCTTGTTCAACTAATAAAACATCAATTCGTTCTTTCTTCATTAATAATCTCCTTTATCCGTTGATAAAAACTATCCATATCTAAACCTTCATCTTTTAAGATTTCATCAATAGTACCTTGTGTAGAATAATGATCATCAACACCAAAACTATAGATATTTTTCAAAATTTTATTTTGTGAATAATAATAAGCTATATTACTTGCAAGCGAATTGATCTTTAAATCTGTTTCATATACAACTAATGGCTTGTCATCAACAATATCTTGCAACATTTGTGTATCCATCGGTTTAATATATAAAGCATTTACTAACCTTATCTTTATTTCTTTATCCTTAAAATATTCATTAATACGTGTTACATTTTGGCCATAACTAATAACTGTAACATCATAGTCATTTGTTATGTCGATTTGCCATTTACCAATCGGTAAAATTTCATCCTCTTCAATTTCATTGTTTTCAATTTCACCACGAGGAATTCTTAAAATATAAGGGTGATCATTATTTTTTAAATATGTATTAATAAATCTTTTAGTATTAGCACTATCATTAGGCGCACAAATAATAACATTTGGTAATTGATTTAAAATTCCTAAATCAAATACTCCATGATGAGTTGGCCCATCAGCACCAACAAAACCACAGCGATCAACACAAATCAAACAACTTAAATCCATTCTAGCAAGATCATGATTTATTTGATCGTAGGCACGTTGTAAAAAAGAAGAATAAACGGAAATAAACGGCTTTTTCTTGGCTAATGATAAACCACAAGTAAAAGTTAATGCATGTTCTTCAGCAATTCCTACGTCAAAACAACGATCAGGATAATGTTTAAACAAGCTATCCATTGCTGAGCCATGAATCATTGCTGGAGTAATAGCGACAATATCCTGATCACTAGCCATTTTCATTTCAATATAATCAGCGACAACTTTAGACCAGCTAACTTTGCCATTCTTTCCAGGATTTTTTAAAGTACCATCAGCAATATTAAATGGAGCAATACCATGCCATTTTCCTGATTTATCATTTTCTGCAAATTTATAACCACGTCCTTTTTTAGTCACTACATGAACAACGACACTTGATTTACTATTTTTAGCCAAATTTAAAACTCTAATCAAATCATCAAAATTATGACCATTGACCGGCCCTAAATACTCAACACCAAAATCTTCAAAAATTGTATCATCAATTAAACCATGTTTAACAAAATCTTTGATTCTTTTAGAAACATTAAAAATCATTTGTCCAAATTTATTATGTGATGTTAAGTTACGATAATCTTCCTTTAAATTATTATAAGTCCCACTAATACGAACAGAAGAAAGAAATTCACCAAAACCACCGATACTTTTACCAATTGCCATTTGATTATCATTTAAGATAATAATCACTTTATTATTAATTGAACCTAAATGATTTAATGCCTCTAATGACTCTCCACCGACCATTGCAGCATCACCAATAACGGGAATAACATGAAAATTTTGATGATTTAAATCACGAGCTACTGCCATTCCTATTGCTGCACTTAATGCGGTAGAAGAATGTCCGGCTTCAAAGCAATCATGCTCGCTTTCACAGCGTTTTTGAAATCCCGAAAGTCCACCATACTTACGCAATGTGGCAAATTGGTTAGCACGACCAGTTAAAATTTTATGAACATATGATTGATGTCCAACATCAAAAAATATTTTATCTTCTGGCGAATTAAAAACATAATGCAAAGCTATTGTTAATTCAACTACCCCCAAATTACTAGAAAGATGCCCTCCAGTTTGCGAAATACTATTGATTAAAAATTGGCGTATTTCTCCAGCTAGTTCATTTAATTGTCTAATATCCAACTCTTTTAAAAAAGAGGGATCTTTAATTTTATTTAGATCCATTATTTCACTCTTTTCTGTAATTTTTCAATAATTTCTAAAATTAAGCCATGATTAATCCTTAATTTATATATTAACTCCATTGCCTCTTTAAATAATTTATTTACTTCCTGACTAGATTGTTCTACTCCCATTAAAGTAACATAAGTAGATTTATGATTTTCTATGTCACTTCCTACTTCTTTTCCTAAAATTTCACTATTTCCAACTACATCAAGAACATCGTCCTGGATTTGGAAAGCTAAACCTATTTTATATCCAATCTCTTGCCAGATTTTTTGATCAGCTTCATTAGCTATACAAGCTCCCATCATTAATGCAGCACTAATTAAGTCACCTGTTTTATGATGGTGGATCATATTTAGTTCTTGCTGGTTTGCTTTTTGGTGTTCAAATTTTAAGTCTAATGATTGTCCAAAAATCATTCCATTGATACCAGCTGCTTGATATAAAATTTTTAGTAATGCAACTTTTTGATTACTTGTAACATTAGTATTTAAAATAATATTAACAGCTTCATTCAACAAACCATCTCCAGCTAAGATAGCTGTTGCTTCATCAAATTGTACATGACATGTAGGTTTTCCACGTCTTAATGTATCGTTATCCATACCTGGTAAATCATCATGAATCAATGAATATGTATGAATCATTTCAATAGCACAAGCAATATCTAGATATGGATGCCAATCTAATCCATAACTATGAATAACTTGAAGCATCATAGCAGGGCGAATTCTCTTTCCACCAGCTTGCAATGAATACATCATTGCATCTTTAACTCTAGAATCTTGATATGGATTTAAAATTGTTTCTAATCGAGTGTTGATTTGTTCAACTATACTATCCATTTTTATCCTCTATTTCTAAATCTTCTAGTTTATCATCAACTAAAATTTTAGCTACTTTATCTTCAATATTATTAAGTTTATCATTACAAATCTTTGATAATTTAATACCTTCTTGAAATAAATCAACACTTTTTTCTAAAGAAACCTGATTATTTTCTAAAGCTGCAACTATTTCTTCTAATCTTTTCATTGCTTCTTCAAAAGTAATATTTTCCAATTCTATCCCTCCTATTTTATAACTGCTTTTTTCAAACCATCTTTCATTTTAATTTCAATTTCATCACCACTGCTTAAAGAATTACTTGAAGCAACAACTTGTTCATTTTTCAAAACAATAGCATATCCTCTTTCTAATGTTTTTAATGGTGATAAAGTATTTAGTTTTGAAATTAAAAACCGATATTTTTCTTGATTGATTTGCAATTTTCGCTTTATTTCCATATTCATAGTATGATCAATAACTTTTAATTGATTTTTTTGATTTGTCAAAAAAAGGTTAGTTTGATGATTAAAAACCTGAATCAAATTAGTAGTCTTATTTTTTTGACTATTCAAATTATCATTAAAAGCATAACAAAGTTTATCGTATAAATAATCAACTTTAGCTTTTTTATCCTCATACAATTTATTTGGATTTTTAAACAAGTAAAACGAACTTAAACGATTAAAATTTTCTTTATATATATTGATTTTTTGTTTCATTAATGTACTTAAAGTATACTCAACGTTTGCCACATTTTGCTTCAATTCCATTAAATCCGGAGTTGCTTTAATTGCAGCTGCAGTAGGTGTAGCTGCACGATAATCAGCAACAAAATCACAAATAGTAAAATCAACTTCATGACCCACTCCACTAATAATAGGAGTTTTACATTCAAAAATAGCTCGAGCTAACAATTCTTCATTAAAATTCCAAAGTTCTTCTAACGAACCGCCACCTCGGGCAATAATAATCGTATTAAAATTTAAACTATCGACATACTTTAACATTCGACAAATTTTTATATATGCATCTTTTCCTTGTACAGGTATTGGAAAAGCTACAATTCTAACAACAGGAAATCTTAACTTGATTGTCCTAACAACATCAGCCAACGCTGCACTTGGATAACCTGATAATACAGCAATTCTACTAGGGAACTTAGGAATCTGTTTTTTATTTTCAGGTGAAAATAATCCTTCCCCAGCTAGTTGTTTTTTTAATTGTTCATATCGTAAAAAAAGATTTCCTAGTCCATCTTGTTCCATTTTATCTACATAAAGCTGATATGTTCCGGCAACATCATAAATTGAAACACTTGCTTGAATAAATACTTTCATACCGTTAGCAGGCTCAAATGGCAATTTTCGAGCCTTTGAAGAAAACATAACAGCATTAACTCGAGAGTTTTCATCTTTTAAAGTAAAGTACAAATGGCCAGAACTATGATGCTTAAAATTGGAAATCTCACCCATTATGTAAATTTTTTGTAATTGACTATCAGCATCAATTTTTGCTTTTAAATAGCGATTTAAAGCAGTAACCGTTAAATATTTTCTTTCCACTATTTCACGACTTTATTTAATAATCCATTAATAAATTTATATGAATCATTATCACAATATTTCTTTGATAATTCTACTGCTTCATTGATAATTATTTCACGACTTTGATCAGTTTCTAATAACTCATAACAAGCTACAATTAATATTGCTAATTCTATTTTTGACAAGCGATCCACTGACCAGTTTTTCTTTAAATGTTTAGCAACTTCATCTTGATACTTGCCAATTTTATTTACAATACTAGTGATCATTAATAAACAATAATCATAATCGCTACGATCAGCACATAATTCTTTATCACTATTTAAATATTCTTTAATTTCTTCTTCACTTGTATCAACTAACAACTTTTGATAAGTTGCAATCACAGCTTTTTCACGTATTAATCTTTTTCTATATTTTCTCATTAAAACCGTCCTTCCAAAATATCTATCATGATTTTACCATATTTGGCATTTAAAATAAACGAATTTACAGCAAATAAAAAGATTATCAAATCGATAATCTTTAGAAATTAATTCCTTTAACATCAATGTTAATTTTAACATTTTTAATTCCTGTCATTTCAAAACAACTTTGAGCAATTTTGTTTTGTAGAGTTGTTGTTAATGTAGTAACATTTAAACCATAATTTACCAATATAGCAACAGTAATTGAAACATGATTATTTTTATTGATTGTTACATTAACTGGTCCATTTCCAGGAATAGGAATCATATTTCCTTCAAATTGAATACCTTCGATAGAATCTACTGCTTTTTCAACAATAGTTTGAAAAACATTTAATCCGATATTCAATTTTCCTAAATTTGATTCATTTTTTACTGAATAGTATTCTTGATTCATATCAATTACTCCTTTTATATACTATAATTGTATATAAAATCAAGACAAAATTCAAGTGTCACTAATAAACTTGACTTCTACTTGATATTCATTGTTAGTTTTTTCCATTATTGTTTTAATAATACTATTGGCATCACTGCTATTGGCTTCTTTTTTATCAACAACAACTTTAATTGTTTTATTTTCTACTTCTACAAAAGCACTTTTAAAACCAGCATCATTAATTATTTTAGTAATTTCTTTTTCTAAAGCTGCTGTTTCCTTAGCTTCACTAATAGATGCTAGAGCACTTGCAATTTCATCACTGCTACTTTCGCTTGAAGCAATGATTGCATTATTTTCACTAATCAAATCAGCTCGCTTTTGATCAAGTTCTTCTTGTAAAATTTCAATTTGCGATAATTCACCTCTATTTACTGCTACTTCATTAGTTTCTGTTTCTGGAGGTAGAAGAACATAATAAATTGAAAGTACTAAAATCAGACTAAATAATGTCAAAAATGTAATAGCTTGTCTATTCATATTATTTCTCCTTTATCACTATTTTATTATATGCATAAAAGAAAAAAATATGAAAAAACACTAGTTTTTAAACTAGTGTTAAGCTCTACCTTGATATTTTCCATCAACAGTATTTACAATTACAACTTCACCTTCTGAAATAAATAAAGGTACTTTAATTTGGAAACCAGTTTCAATAACTGCGTTTTTTGTTGCTCCAGTTGCAGTATCACCTCTTACAGCAGGTTCAGTTTCAATAACTTTAAATGGTACGTTAATTGGTAAAGCAACTCCTAAAACTTCACCTTCATAACTAGTTACTTCAACTTCATCACTTTCTTTTAAGAAATTGATTTCCCATTTTAAATTGTCTGCAGGAATTTCAATTTGTTCATATGTTTCATTATCCATGAATACTAAAGCTTCTCCAGAATTATACAAATATTGCATTTTGCTTTTATCAACATGCGCTTTTTTTACTTTGTCATTTCCACCAAAAGTAATTTCAGTAGTTGCACCAGTACGTAAATTTTTCATTTTAATTCTAATATTTGCAGCTGCACGAGCAGTTTTATTATGAGAATAATCTAATACTACGAATAAATTTCCATCATATTCAAATGTAACTCCTGGTCTTAAATCTCCAACACTTATCATTTTAAAATTCTCCTTATATGTAAATTACTTTGTAAGTATATCAAAAATATTATCTCAAGTGAAGTATTTTTACTAATTATTGATACTCAAAAGAAATTAGAATCAGTTTTTCTAAATCAATTTCTATTTCAAAACCATATTCATCGCTATCTCGAATTACTTTTGTTACAATATAATAATAACTCCCCATATCATCAACAGTATAATTAATCTGATAATCACCAACACTAATTTCATCGCTAAATAAAATACTATTAGCTATCGTTTCTTTATAGTAAGTTATTATTGCCAATTCAATCAGACGATTTTCATCAATTGCTTTTATTCTTGATATACCTCGACTATTTTCTATTACATTAGAAAAAAATGTTGTAATATTTAAAACAATGACCATAAAGATAATTAAAACAATTTGTAAAATAGTTCCCTTAGTTTTCTTCGATTTCTGCACTAGTTTCATTTTCTTCCTCGCTTATTTGATAATCACAGGCAATCAAATAAGTATAATTATTATCATCACGATTTAATTCCATATAAATATTTCTATCATTTTGATAAAAAGATAACTCATCTACATTATGAATCAAAATATCAAATCCTGGTTCTTTTACAACCCGACCATTATCAAGCGATATTGTAAACTGCTCATCATCTTCATTAGTATAGATTAAGCTATCAGATACTTGAATATCTTTAGCAGTAAATAAAATTTTACTAATTTGATTGGCACCTAGTGAGAAGCTGCTTGTAGTAATTTCAAGGTTATCTTTAACTGTAATAACTTTTAAAATTGGTACTGTATTTAAAATAATCAACAAGCATATCGATAATGAAAACAATACCTCTATTAAGGTAAAACCTCGTTTATCATTGTGTACAAATTGTTGCCACTCCATAACTGTCTTTCCTTGATTTTTTGCTGTTCTATATATTGCTTATATTCTTGTTGATTATCTTGATAATGATTTAAAGCCAAATTGTAACAGCTTAAAATAATTACAACACAGCTTACAAAAATATTAAACGCAAGTAAAGTTTCAACTAAAGTAGTTCCTTTTTTAACGAACATAAAAAGCCCCACTACCAACATTTAAAATAATTGTTTTAATTTCATTTGTATTGCCTAGTTCGATCCGACCGCCTGAACTAATATTGCCATTTTTATTAAAATGAAAATCATAGTAATATTTAAAGTAATAAGAAAAATTTAATAACAGTGTACGACTTTTGTTACCTTGACTATACGATATCTGATTTGATGAAATATTGATATCTACTTGATTGTGACTAGTTAAAGCTAACGTTTTTGCTTCCTCTAATAAAGATATAATCTGACTACATTGCTGTTCTATTGCAATTTTAGGACGATTAGAGATACTAAAATGTAAAGTAAAGACACTTAAGACAATCATAATACTTAATACAAATAACATCTCAACCATGGTAAATCCTTTTTTACCTAGCATATGCTTGACCATCACTGATATAAATTGATAAACCACTAGGACAAGTAGCCTGTTTTTGAGTTAAGTAAGGATGATCACCTGATGTTAAATCAGAAATACTAGTTGGTAATCTGCCATGCTCGATCTCATACAATATTATCTGTGAATTAACCACTTCGATTTGAGCGTCACAACTTTTTTCTTTAACAACTCGATTTTTACTAGTTACATTAGGAATAACCAATAACAAAATTACTAAAATAATTGAAATACAAAAAATCAATTCAATCAAAGTAAAACCTTTTTGCATCTTTTTCATTTTCCATCGCTCCCTTTATAAATTATTTACTACATTCATCATTGGAATAATAATGGAAACATAAACCATTATTACAAATACCGCAGTAAAACAATACACAAAAACAACTGCAATTTTAATAATTTTACTAATATGATGATTTAAATTATCAAGTGATAAAGTCAAATAATTGCTCATTGATTTTTGTTTTCGATTATCGTGATACAATAACTTAAAACATGTAACTAATAATGGTTCAAAATAGATAAATTCACTAATTATCTTTTCGAGATCTTCACCTTCTAAAATTTTTAAATAGATTTCATAGATTAACATTTTAATATCACTATCATCTATCTTTTGATAAAGCATAACAATAATATCAGTTGAATCATAACCAATTTCCAAAAGTTCATTGTAATAAAGGGCAAATTTTAATGAATAATACTTTTGGATAGTTGCTTTAGTTATGAACACGTGTTGAACTAAAAAATCCAATAATTGATAATACTGTTTTTTAATAGCATATATCGTTATTGATGAAGCTATAATAAGTATTAAAATTGCAAAAATAATTAAAATGGGAATTATTTTAAATAAGGTAAAAATAAGATTTGTAAAAAAACCAGGTGTGATATCAAATTCAAGAAAGAGCTGACTAACCGATGGTAATAATCCATAGACGATAAAAATTGAAAATGCAACTAAAAAAATAATCAAAATACATGGATATGTTAATTGTTTTTTTAGTTTTGTTTTTGTTTCACTCATTTTCTTCCATATTTTTAAACTTTGTAATATTGCTTTAGAAATATTATTATCTAAACGAAAGAACTTAAAAAATTCTATAAATAAATGATTAAAATTGCTTTGGATAATCGCTTCATCTAAACTATATCCCTCATTTAAAGCCTTTTTTATTGAGTTAATATTTGGATTTTTAGAGACTGCCTGACATAATTGTAAAATATCTTCAATTAAATAACCCTGATTTAAAAATATCGCTATATTTTCTAATAATCGATAATCATCATTCATATCCGATACCGGTTACTTGGCGATAATCAACCAAATCCTTCTCTAATAAATATTTTACATTTTCACTAAAAGTATGATATTTAAAATCCTGATTATTTAAATAATTTAAAACGTTTTTACGATCAATAAACTCAGGTAAAATCAATGGTTTATGACTATATTTATGATAAAGCATTTTTTGCGACAAAACACCAACCAAAACATCTTCAATATCTATTTTTAAAACTCCTAAATTCAATAATCTTCTAATTGCCATTAAACAATCACTTGAATGAAGTGTAGTTAAAACTAAATGGCCAGTCAATGCACACGTAATTGCCAATTTAGCCGTTTGTTCATCACGAATTTCACCTATCATAATTATATCGGGATCATGTCTTAAAATCTGTTTTAAAGAGTTTTGATAAGTAATTCCCAATTTTTCATTTATTTGTAATTGCAAACAATAGTCTTTCTTTATTTCAATAGGATCTTCTAGTGTAACTATATTCTTGCGTCGATATTGATTAATAGTATCTAACAATGCATACAGTGTAGTAGACTTACCAGAACCTGTTGCCCCACTTACAATAAATAAACCAGTATTTTGCAAAGTAATTGATTTTAGAAACTCTATAACATCATTAAATATAGTTAATTCTTCAATCGATAATATTTTATGATTGTTTAAAATTCTAATTACGATACTATCTAAATCTTTACCTGGTAAACTAGAAATTCTTAAATAATAGACTTTATTTTCATACGTATAATTTAAATGACCTGTTTGTGGGCGTAAACGATAATTCATGTCAATATTCGATTTAAATCGAATATAGTTAAATAATTTAGCTCCGATTTTAGTTTCAATTTGATCATGCAAAATCAAATCTCCTTGCTGTCGAAAAGAAATTGTACATCGATTTTTATTTAAAAGGTGGATATCAGTTGTTTTGCTTTCTATTGCTCGATTTAGAATTTTTTCAAAAAGTTCATCCATAAAATTCTACCTCCTACTTATCATTTACACCCCAAACTATAAAATTACTTGCTTAAAATAAAAAAAATCGTAAAAATTACGATTTTTGTAAATATGGATTAGATAATAATTCACTTTTTAAAGTGGAACTAGGTCCATGTCCTGGATATAAAGTTGCATCAAAATTAAATGTTTTAATTTTTTCAATTGAAGTTAATGTATCATATTTAGATGAATTTGGAAAATCAAATCGGCCAATAGAACCATTGAATAAAACATCTCCTGAAAAAATAACATTTTCATCTTCAAGATAAATCATTGAAGCACCGGGACAATGTCCTGGCAAATGAAACCAGCAAATTTTAAAACCGGAAATTTCCATATGCTCACTAGCTGGAGTCACTGGAGCGCTTAAACTAAATGGTTTTTCTAAATACGATAAATTTAGACGCGAATTTGTAAGCATTTCAATATCTTCATGATGAATATAAATTGGACAATGATATTTATCATACAAATAATCCACAGCGCCAATATGATCAAAATGCCCATGAGTTAATAAAATAGCATCTAAAACCAATTCATTTTCTTCTAAATATTTAGCTACTTTTTTTCCTTGTGCTCCCGGATCAATTATCATACAGTGATTTTCATCATTGCTAACAATATAACAGTTAGTTTGCATAACTCCTAAAACAAAAGTTTTTATTTTCATAATTAATGCTCCAATAAAGAAAAAAAGCCCAAGGGCTTATTTCTTTTCCTTATGAACAGTTTTTTTGTTACATCTAGGACAATATTTGTTGATTTCCATTCTTTCTGGATGATTACGTTTATTTTTTGTATTAATATAGTTTTCTTCACCACATTCAGTACATCTATAAATAATATTTTCTCTCATTATTTACACCTCCATCAGTAAACTTTCGACATATATAATATCATAGTCTTTTAATAATTACTAGCACTTTTTTTAATTTACGCCATACTTTTCTACATATTTATCAACAACCTGGCTTGAAACTAGTGGTGCCGAGCTACTTCCACCATTTGAAGCATAAGTTTGACGAAATGCTAAGCAAGCAAAAACTAATACTGGTTCTGATGATTCATCAGCTGCAATATAACCAATTTGTAAATGGTTTGGATAATCGTTTTCAGTATCAGGGTAATCATATATTTCAGCTGTACCAGTTTTAGCCCAAGTTGTATATGATTTTGTACTCCAATAAGAATGACATGTTCCTTGATCACGAGTTACACAAGCACGCATTCCTTCTTTAATTCGACTAAATGCTGTAGCTTGATTGCTTACATCATCTAAAACAGTAGTATCAGATGAATAATTGGTTCCAACATTACCTTCATCATCAGTAGTATAAGAATCTAAAAATAATTTTGGTTGTACACGTTTACCACCATTAGCTAAAGTACAAGCATATTGTGCCAATTGGATATTAGTATAAGCATCATATTGACCAATCATCGCATCTAATAATAGACCACTAGCACGATTATGACCGCGGTATCCAAGAGCTTCATTAGGAACATCAAGACCTGTTTTTACCCCTAAACCTAATTCACCTAAATCACGACGTAACGTATCAAAGGCTTCTTGATTAATTTTTAATGGTCCATCGTAAATATATTCAGCACCACCTAATAACATAGCAATTCTAAACATGTAAACGTTTGATGAATAAGCAATTGCATCAACTTCATTAATATTTCCAAATGATTTCCATGATTTTTTTTCTGTAGTATTTTTTATCTTAATCGGTTCATCCATAAAATACGTATTTGGAGTAATTAAATTATTTTTAAAACCAACATATAAAGAACCGCCCTTGATAGTAGATCCTATCAAGTTAGCATCTAAATAATTTCCAGCGGCGTAGTCTGATACTTCACCGGTTTCTTTATTTATAGTTTTACCAGACATAACAATAATTTCACCAGTTTGAGGATCCATTAGTGTTAAAAACATCTTATTAAAATGTTTATTATTGGCATTACAAGCCTTTAATTCATTTTCAATTACCTGGTCAGCAAATTGTTGCAATTCCCAATCGATTGAAAGACGAATATTAGCTCCTGCCGTTCCAGAAGTAACGTTAGTAATAACGGGATTACCGTCACTATCATAATCTAAAGTATAACTACTATCATTACCTCTTAAAATATCTTCATATTGTTGTTCTAATCCAGAAACACCAACACGAGCATCATTTTGATATCCAAGTGCTAATAGTTCATTTCTTAGCTCAGCTGGTAACCCTTGTTTTTTAGTTGTTACACTTCCTAAAACTTGAGAAAATGAAGAACCATATAATTTTTGTCTTGACCAGTCAGTAGTAATTGTAATACCCGGCAAAATTCCTGAATTTTCACCAATTATACTAGCTTCTTCATCTGTTAATCCTTCAGCTAAAACTGTAGAACCACTAGTACAGTTATTCATTAGATAATAAAAATGAGCATATTTAATATCATTTGCATCCATATATTGATTAATTAACTCTGGTGTAATTCGTTCAATCTGTAAATTATAGATTACTTTACTAGAGTTATCTTGACCTTGAGCCTGTTTTCTTTCTTCATCAGTTATTAATGAATCTGCCACATCTTCATGAAACATAATAAAATAATCTTTTTTTGCACGTTCACTAATTATATCAGTATTATTAACATCTAAATTAATAGTTTTAGCCAAAAAATTTGCTGACTCTTTTAAAACATCATCAGATATTTTTTTAGGTGCATAATATGTAGCACTTATTACATTGACATTATCTACTAATTTAGTGTAATTTCGATCAACAATTTCACCTCGAGGAGCATCAGTAGAATAAGTAGTTGTTCCATATTGTTCTAATTTGACTTCTAATTCATCTGCTTGAACAAATTGGATATATCCTAATCGAAAAGCCATGATAGATGTAAATGCAAGCACTACACAAAGTAATCCTATCAAACGACGACTTACGATATTATCTTGTTTATTTTTTTGATCACGCTCTTGTTCCAAAGCGCCATAAAAACGTACTTTAGGTATTTTCTTTTTAAAATTTAATCTCATCTAGATACCTCCATATTACGAACTTATTATAGACTAATTTAGATATTAAGTAAATTAAAACCGATAATTACCATAAAATTTAGAATCCACCCATAATTGTTTATAATTTTATAATAAAACCGTACGAATTTTTTCATACGGTTAATATTTTAAAATTTTGATATTTATTTTTATTCATCGTCAACAGAAAGAATCGCCATAAAAGCTTCTTGTGGTATTTCTACTGAACCAACTGCTTTCATTCGTTTTTTACCTTCTTTTTGTTTTTCTAATAATTTTTTCTTTCGTGAAACATCGCCACCATAACATTTTGCTAAAACATTTTTACGCATCGCCTTTATTGTTGTTCGAGCAATGATCTTCCCTTGTAAAGCTGCTTGAACAGGAACTTCAAACATCTGGCGTGGAATCAATTCTTTTAATTTTTCACAAATTATTTTTCCTCTACTATAAGCAAAATCTTTATGAACAATAGTTGAAAGAGCATCGACAACTTCACCATTTAATAAAATATCCATTTTTTGAAGCTTACTTGTACGATAACCGATTATTTCATAATCCAAAGAAGCATAACCTTTAGTACTAGATTTTAATTTATCAAAAAAGTCATAAACGATTTCTGATAAAGGAATTTCATAAATAATATTTTGGCGAGTATCATCAATATATTCAATATTTTGATATTCCCCACGTTTAGCCTGGCATAACTCCATAATTGCTCCAACAAACTCATTAGGTGTCATAATCGAAGCTTTTACATATGGCTCTTCAATATGATCTATTACTTGTGGTTCTGGCATTTTTGCTGGATTATCAACGATAACCTCAGTTTTATCTGTTAAATAACAATGATAAATTACTGAAGGAGCAGTTGCTATTAAATCAAGATTAAACTCACGTTCCAATCTTTCTTGAATAACATCCATATGTAATAATCCTAAAAAACCGCATCTAAAACCAAAACCTAACGCTTGTGATGTTTCTGGTTCAAACATTAATGATGAATCACTTAATTTCATCTTTTCTAAAGCTTCTCTTAAATCTTTATACTTCGCATTATCAATTGGATATAATCCACAATAAACCATTGGATTTAATTGACGATAACCAGGTAATTGGGTAAATGATTCATTTTCTAAAGTAGTTACTGTATCACCCACATGAATATCCTGAATTGACTTAATCGATGCAGCAAACCAGCCTACTTCACCAGTAACTAATTCATCTTTTTTAACTTCACGAGGTGTCCGTACCCCTAATTCTGTTACTTCATAAGTAGCACCAGTAGCCATGAATCTAACCGTATCACCTACTTTTATTTTTCCTTCTTTAATTCTTACAAAAACAATTACTCCCCGATAACTATCATAATAAGAATCAAAAATTAAAGCTTGTGTTGGATTATCGATACTACCTCCTGGAGCCGGGAACTCATGAACGATTTTTTCTAAAACTTCTTCAACATTCAAACCACTTTTAGCAGAAATCAAAGGAGCATGATCAGCTGGTAAACCGATAACATCCTCAATTTCTTTTATCGCCCGTTCAGGATTTGCACTAGGTAAATCAATTTTATTTATTACTGGTAAAATTTCCAGATTACTATCTAAAGCCAAATAAACATTTGCCAATGTCTGCGCTTCAACACCTTGAACAGCATCGACAACTAAAACAGCACCTTCACAGGCAGCAAGCGATCTTGATACCTCATAAGTAAAATCTACGTGACCGGGAGTGTCGATCAAATGTAACAAATATGTTTGGCCGTCTTTTGCAGTATAATTTAACTGTACTGCATTTAACTTAATTGTAATTCCTCTTTCACGTTCTAAATCCATACTATCAAGTAATTGTGCTTTCATTTCACGATCAGCCACAGCACCTGTGATTTGTAAAATTCGATCAGCTAAAGTACTCTTACCATGATCAATATGGGCAATGATTGAGAAATTTCTAATTTTACTTTGGTCAATAGCCATTTAATCACCCACTTTCGTTTAGTAATTATAGCAAAAATATATACCAAAGACAATCAGTATTTCTTACTAGTATTTAAAATATTTATCAAGTAAAGAAACTCTTTCAGCCACTACTTCAATCGTTGTAATTTGCTTTGAATCACCACATTCCAAATTTCGAGAGTGAAGCCGTCCTTTAATAGCTATCATACTACCTGGTTTAGCACAATCAATAATCATTTCTGCAATACCACGCCATAAAGAAACAACGATATAGTCACTTTCAAAGATACCTAATCCATTTTTATATCCCTTTTCAATTTGGATTGTCGCATTAGCAACTTTTACACCTCCTAAAGTCGTCTGCATTACTGGAATATCTACTAATTTTCCCACTAAAGCAACTGTATTCAACATCTAAACATACCTCCTTCATCACACGATTATAAGCGAGGGAAAATAGTATTTCAACACCCCTAAAATCACCACATTATCACATATTATAAAAATGTAGCATATTTGAAACATTTGAAACCGAATATGTCAAAATAACGACCAGAAATGTCATAATAGTCCTATTTGGTCTTTATAAATTTGGCTAAAAATATTTAAAAAAAATCACCTTAACGGTGATTATTTTTCATCTTCAACAACAACATAAGCAATAGCATAATCTTGATCATGGGAAATTGAGATAAATGTATTAGGAAAATTAATAAAGGGTTTTCCAGCTTCATCATTTAAAATCTCAATATCATGAAATGATACCATCTGATGTTCGATACCATAAGCTTTAAAAAAAGCTTCTTTACCGGCAAAACGCCCTGCTAAGTACTCACATTTATGTTTATCATTTTTTTTATTTAGAAAAACAGCTAATTCGTTTTTAGTTAAAATTCTACTTACTAGTTTTTCATCATTAATATTCAATCGTTTTAAATTTACGATATCACAGCCAATTCCAATAACCATGTTTAATCCTTAAATTTCTTTTCATATAGACTCATCAATTCATCCAATGACATATTATCGTCAATTTCATCAATTAATGAATCTTTATCATTACTATCATTAGATTCAAAATTTAATTTAAATTCACCAGTACGTTCTTCAATTATTTTTAACTGATCTTGTTCTTCTTCAATAATTTTAGCAATATTTCTTAAGTTATCTTCAACAGTAGGTAGTTTTTCAATTTGTTCCACTTTTTCTTCAATAACTTCTTCATCTTTAGTTTCATTAATTGAAGTCAATGTTGCTTGTGATTCGATTGGTTTTTTCTCTTCATAATCACCAAAGAAAGGACTAATAACTGGAACTAACTGATCAGTCTTTTTTCTTTTCGTTGGTTTAGCAGTTACTGTTTTAGCTGGTTTTTTTTCAATATCTTTTTTAGTCAAACCATTCATTGGTGAAATTACTTCACTCATTTGATAAACCATTTTAGGCTTTTCTTCAACAGTTGCTTTCTTTTCTACTGGTTTTGCTTTTTCTTTTGGTTTAGCTTTAGGAATTACTTCATCCTCTTGATTTTCATCTCTTTGAAATTCCTCATCATAAATTAATGGAGAACTGAATTTTTCTTTACGTCTTTGTTCAACAACAGGATCAACTTCGAAAATATCGTCATCTTCTTCATGTTTTTTAAACAAACCTCTAAACATTAAGAATTCCTCCTTTCAATTAAAAAAACGAATCTCCTACTTGATATTTATCTTCATCAAGAACTAAAATACCACGAACTTGTGGGGCATTTGGTAAATTCAATTCACGAGCTGAACAAAGCATTCCATATGAATCTACCTTTCTTAGCTTTGAAGGTTTAATGATCATACCACTTGGCATAATAGCACCGATTGTTGCCACAACAACTAATTGATTTAGTGCTACATTTGGTGCACCACAAACAATTTGTTTAGTTTCATTTTTCAAATCAACCTGACAAATATGTAAATGGTCAGAATCAGGATGATCTTCAATTTCAACTACTTTTCCAACGATAAATTTTGGATTACGATCAATAGTAACTGTTTGTAGATCGTATTTGCTTAAAATCTGATTAAATTTTTCAATTTGATCATCACTAAACTCTACTAAACCATCGTTTATTTTTCCTAAATGGCTACTTGCATTTAATAAATTGTAACCAATAATATTATTTTTTTGATCTTTTAAAACGACAAGATCATCATGTTTATCATACGAAAAAGTCTTTCCCTCACCTAATCTAGCTAATAAAATATCGCCTACATGTTCTAAATTATAAAATCCATGAAATAACATTTCTACACCTCTTATTTTAAACTATCAATAAATGCTTGTATTTCTTCTTTTGTTTTACGTAATTTACTTACAAAACGACCAATTTCTTGTTGATCATTATATCCAATAAATGATGGAATCCCTAAAATATCTAAATCTTTACACAAGTCAATCAAATTATCACGATTAACTACATAAAACTTAAATTCTGGATTATTATCAACAATTTCACCCATATATGGTTTTATAAACATACAATCAGGGCACCAATCAGCCGTAAACATAAAAATTGTTTTACCAACCCGTACTTTATCAAACTCTTCAATAGTTTTTATTTCTATTAATTTATCCATCTTCTCGATACCTAGCTACCAATTTATAAATTGGTCCTTTCTCACAAAATTTTTTTTCATATTCAGTCATAATATTAGTTTCATTTTCAGGACTATTATGTAAATCTAAGCTTACATATAATAAATCCATTGGATATTGATTTAAAGAAACTAATGAATATTCAAAAAGACCACGATTATCAGTTTTAAACTCAATTTCTCCTTTTGAAACTAATATATCCTGATACACTGAAAGAAATTGTTTCGATGTTAATCTTCTTTTAGCATGTCTATTTTTAGGCCAAGGATCACTGAAATTTAAAAATATATGATCAACTTCACCCTTAGCAAAAATATTTTTTAATTCAATTGCATCATAATGAATTAATTTCATATTACTTACTTTAGTTACCTGTTTATTCACCTTGTTGATTGCAGCAGCAAGAACACTAGGAAACTTTTCAATACCTATAAAATTAATATCAGGATAACGACAAGCATTTTGATAAATAAAATCTCCTTTTCCCATCCCAATTTCGATATAGATCGGATTATCATTACCAAATACCTCGTGCCATTTATTTTTACATTTTTCTGGTTCTATGATTACAAAAGAATCATTTTCTTTCATAATATCATAAGCTTTTGGATTATTTCTTAAACGCATTACAACTCCCCTTTACATATAAAGTAATTCTATCATAAATCATTCATCAAGTCGACTAATTCCATAGGAGATAATTCTCTAAAATCCCCCAATTCCAATGTTCGATCCAATTGTAAATTTTTTATTGAAAGTCTTTTTAAATAGATGACCTTTTTATTACATGCAGCCACCATCTTTTTTATTTGATGAAATTTACCTTCAAATATTTCTATTTTTACATTACATCCTGTTTCAGTTTCTTCTAAAATTTCTAAATTAGCTTCTTTACAGCGATATCCAGTATCTAAAACAATTCCCTGTTTAAATGCTGCAACATCCTCCTGGTCCATTTTACCTTCAATTGAAGCAAAATATACCTTAGAATGATGTCTGCTAGGTGCTAATAATCGATGGGCAAAATCACCATCATTTGTTATTAACAAAAGCCCCTCAGTATCTAAATCTAAACGTCCAACTGGAAACAAATCATAGTTTTCATAACCAAAAATTAAATCTAAAACAGTTGGATGTAAATTATCTTTAGTCGCACAAACATAACCTTGTGGTTTATTTAGCATCAAATATACATAAGGACGATATTCGATTACTTCACCATCAAAAATAATTTCATCTTGCTGGTAATCTACTTTATAATCATCATTTTTTATAATTTTACCATTTACAGTAACAAAACCTTTACGAATATAATTTTTGACCTCTTTTCGAGAACCAATTCCATAACTTGCTAATAATTTATCAAGCCGCATTTCCATATAACATTATATACCTTTCTACTTTTTTAGTATCATTTTCACTTAAATAATATGTTAAATAAACATATACGTTAAATTCTGATTTATTAGTAATTCCCGATAAATTTACTCCTTTATAAATTCCTTTTTCCTTATCAATTACATTAGGTACTAAAGAAAAATTATTTTCCTCTAATACCCCAAGGGTTGGTAAACTACTATTTTCATCATTTTCAACTTTTGCTATTGCTTGTAAATAATACATATTTACATTAGGACTGTCAATAATAACATCATAACGATATTCATTTTGATCAGTTTCGTTAACAACTAATCTAATTGAAAAATCAGTAATTTCAGTTTCAAAATCTTTAGCTTCATTTAACTTTTCTTCATATTTTTGATATTGTTTATAATATTTATTATCTATTTCAACTTCCTTATTTTCATTGCTGCAGCCTGTTAAAATCAATAAACTCATAATAACTAATAATATTTTTTTCATGCAATCACCGCTATCATTATATCATGAATTTTGTATCAATAGTAAATCTTTTAAAGTTTTATAAAAAAATAGGAACTTGACGTTCCTATCTACATTTAAATGTTTTACAAGCAGTTTCTTGTACCTCTCTTGCTTCATTACAATGACAATTGCATACAACGATTTCTTTAGCATTACAACTACAATTATCATTATAAACACAACTATCAACCTGACAACTTACACCTCGTGCCATGAAATCACCTCCATAGATAGTTTTACCGTTTTATTTTAAAACTATTCAAATTATTAAAAAAAAGGCTATCTTTAAATAGCCTTAAAAACTAACTATCCTCATATACAATCAAACAGCTAAAACTATATTCTAACTCATTTGAAAATGTCATTGCCACTTGATAATGCATTGATAATATAATTGGTTTTTTTTCGTTTAGAAAATCATTGATCTCATCTTCTAAATCTAATTCATGTGTCTTTTCAATTATTTTTACCTTCATGTAAAAATAATATTACATAACATTTAAAATAAATGTCATTATTGGTTGATTTCAACTTTAAAAGTACATTCAAATTCATGATTTGGTTCTAATGATACAATGCCTTCTTTATCTTTAAATTCACCATCAAAATCAACATAATCACTATGACCAACCCATGGTTCAATTGCAATTAAACCACCAACATGTTTAGCAGCCCATAATCCTAAATGATTAAATCCTTGCATATGAAATACTATTGATTTATTATGATTCAAAGATTTTAATGATACTGACTCTGATTTAAAATCTTTAAAAACAATAGCATCATTACTAAATAATTGTTGACGGACAAAAAATCTTCTTTCATTTTCAAAAAATGGAATAGTTGTACGTGACATTCCTTTTCTAGCAACATCAATTACTTTTTGTGATAAAGTTTCGTTTTCACTAAATTCTAAATAATAATCATTACTTGATTCATCATCCATAAATGGACAAGCAAATGCTGGATGTCCTCCAATTTGGAAATAAATTATTTTATCATCAATATTAGTAACTTTACAATTGCATACTAATACATTTTTTTCCAATTTATAAGTAACATCTAATTTAAATAAATAAGGATATTGTTTAGCAATTTCTTCATTTGAAGTTAATGTAAATACAACTTCTTCATCACTAATTTGATTAGCAACATATTCATTATGACGTGAAAAACCATGTTGCGTCATTGAATATACTTTACCATCAATACGGCATTCATTATTTTTTAAAGCACCTACTATTGGAAATAAAATCGGAGCACTATTTGCCCATTGAATAGGGTCACGACGCCACATATAGTTAATATGATCTTCTTGACCGACAATTTTAATGATTTCCGCACCTTTATTTGCTAGTGTAACTTCTAAATAATTATTTTTTAAAACAACCATACTAACCTCCTATTTTTATTTTGCCATCAACCATAGCAAAATCAACTCGAATATCATCATCAAACATAATGATATCGGCAGTTTTATTAACAGCAATTTCACCTAAATCAATTAAATTTAAGTTTTTTGCTGGATTGTAACTAGCTAGATTAACAGCTTCATAAATAGTTAAATCTAAATTTTTATAAGCATTTTTAACTGCATCATTTAAAGCTAAAATACTACCTGCTAATGTCCCATCTTTTAATCTAGCTGCATTATCATTAACATATACAGGCTGATTTCCTAATTTATATTGACCATCAGGTAATCCAGAAGCTTCAATTGAATCGGTAATCAACATTACTTTGTCTAAACCTTTTGCTTTTAATAATACTTTTGCAGCTGGGAAACTAACATGAATTCCATCTAAGATCAATTCAGCATATACTTGACCATGACTCATTATTGCCCCAACCACACCTGGATTACGATGTGTTAATGGTGTCATTGCATTATAAGTATGTGTACCAGAAGTAGCGCCAGCATTAATACCAGCTACTGCTTGGTCGTAAGTTGCATCAGTATGACCAATACTAACAGTTACTCCTTCTTTAACTAAATATTCAATTAGAGGTATGCACCCTTCTCTTTCAGGAGCTAAACTTAATTTTTTTACTGCCCAGTCATATTCACCAGTTAAAGCATGATAATTTTCAACAGTAGGTTCAATCATAAATTCTTCTGGTTGAGCTCCTTTATATTTTTTATTGAAAAAAGGCCCTTCCATATGTACCCCTAAAATTTTGCTACCATCTACTTTATCAATATTTTCAGCAACATTTTTAATTGCAGCATAAGTATCTTCAACCGACATTGTCATTGTTGTTGGTAAAATACTAGTAACTCCTGTTTTAATAGAAGCTGTCGTAATTGTATTAATATCATCAAAAGTAGGATACATAGTATCACTACCACCACGACCATGACTATGAACATCAATAAATCCTGGTGAAACATAACGTCCTTTAGCATCAATTACTGTTTCATCTTCAGGCTGACGTTTAGAAATTTCTGTTATTTTACTTCCACTAACAAAAACATTTGCATCAATTACTTGATCTTTTAAAATAACTTTCCCGTTTAAAATACAATATTTCATTATTATAATCCTCCTACATATAAAATATTATACCACAAAAACATCAAGATGAAACAACTATGATAATAAAGAAAAAAGGAATAGCAAAAATGCTATTCCGATTTATCCTGGTGATTTAAATCATTAATAATTTTTTCAATTCTATTTCCATATTCTAAAGATGTATCTAGAACAAATTTTAATTCTGGTACTTTTCTAATTGTTAGTCTTTTTGCAAGCAAAGAACGAATAAATCCCTTAGAACGTTCTAAAGCTTCCATTTTCTTATCATAATTAGTATCATCTTTTCCTAAAAAAGTAACATAAACTTTTGCAATAGACAAATCTTTAGTAGTTTCAACAGCTGTAATAGTACAAAATCCAATTTTTGAATTTTTTACTTCGAACTGAAGGATCTGTGATAACTCACGTTGAATTATCCCATTCATCTTATCTTTTTTTAAGACCATTAAATATCACCTACTTATTTTCTACTTCTTCCATAATATATCCTTCAACGATATCTCCTTCTTTGATATCATTGTAGTTTTCAATGCTTAATCCACATTCAAAACCTGATTGAACTTCTTTAACATCGTCTTGGAAACGTTTTAATGATGCTAATTTACCTTCATAAACAACAACACCATCACGAATTAAACGAACACCACAATTACGACGAATATAACCATCTGTTACATAACATCCAGCAATATTACCAATTTTAGAAATTCTAATTACCTGTCTAATTTCAGCTTGTCCAGTAATAACTTCTTGTACTTCAGGGGCAAGCATACCTTTCATTGCGGTTTCAATTTCTTCAACCATTTTATAAATAATGTTATGAAGTCTAATTTCAATACCTTCTTCTTCGGCTTTTTGTCGAACTTTTGCATTAGGACGAACATTGAAACCATAAATAATAGCATTAGATGCTGACGCTAATAAAACATCAGATTCTGAAATTCCACCAGCAGTTGAACGGATAACGTTTACTCTAACCCCTTCAACATCAATTTTTTCTAGTGAAGCTTTAACCGCTTCAGCAGTACCTTGAACGTCAGCTTTAACAATAATATTTAAATCGATAATTTCTCCTTCTTTAATTTGTGAGAATAAATCATCAAGTGATAAAGCTGCTCCAGTACTACGTTCTTTATCCTGTTTAGCACGTAAACGCGCTTCACCAACACTACGAGCTTGTTTTTCACTTTCAAAAACCATGAATTTATCACCAGCAACAGGAACATCATTTAATCCAGTGATTTCTACTGGAGTAGCTGGTAAAGCTTCTTTAATGATTTTACCACGATCATCTAACATTTGACGAACACGTCCATAACAAGTTCCAACAACAATTGGATCTCCAGCCCGTAAAGTACCATTAGAAACCAATAATGTTGCAACCGGTCCACGGCCTTTATCTAGTTTTCCCTCAACAACACTACCATATGCATAACGATTTGGATTAGCTTTTAAATCAGCTAATTCAGCTACAACTGTTAATGTTTCTAATAACTCATCAATACCGATTCCTTTTTTAGCAGAAATTTCGCAATAAACTGTATCTCCACCCCATTCTTCAGGTAAAAGACCTTGTTCAGCCATTTCTCCTTTAATTCTTTCTGGATCAGCACCTTCTTTATCAATTTTGTTGATTGCAACAACAATCGGTACATTTGCTGCCTTAGCATGGTCAATTGCTTCTTTAGTTTGTGGCATAACACCATCATCAGCAGCTACAACAATAATTACAATATCAGTAACTTGAGCTCCACGAGCACGCATTGCTGTAAACGCTTCGTGCCCTGGTGTATCTAAGAAGGTAACTTTTTTACCATTTACATCAACTTGATAAGCCCCAATATGTTGGGTAATACCACCAAATTCACCTTCAACAATTGCAGATTTTCTAATTGTATCTAGTAAAGTTGTTTTCCCATGGTCAACATGTCCCATAATAGTTACTACAGGACATCTTGGCACTAAATCTTTTTCATCATCTTGAACTTCTAATTCTTCAAAATTTACTTCACTTACTTCAACATGTTTTTCAGTATCAAAGCCATATTCTAAACAAATCAATTCGACTTGTTCATCTGTTAAAGAAGAGTTAATAGTAACCATCATTCCAAGTAAAAATAAAACTTTAATTACATTTGCAGGGGTTTGTCCAATTTTTTCTGCTAATTCACCAACTGTGATACCTTCTTCGTAAACGATAACACCATCTTTTACTTCTTTTTCATCTTTTTTAGTTGGAAAATTTGATTGTAATTGTTTCTTTTTTGGCGCACCCTTTTTATTTTTATTGTGTTTATTATGTTTTGCCATACATTCACCCTCCTATCTTTTCTTTAAATAATTTTGCAAATCCAGCATCCTGAATCCCAACAGCAACACGATTGTACTTACCAATGACTCTAGATAATTCTTGAATATTACTAGTAATAATATATTCCACATTATAACTAGTACATTTATCAACTAGCTTCTTTTTAGTATTAGCACTAGCATCTGTTGCAATAATTACTAAATGAACACGATTATTTCTAATCATCGTTATCAGCATTTCACCGGTAACAATTTTACGAGCTCTTGAAGCCAAACCTAAAATATTTAAAGCATTATTCATCGGCATATTTTTCCAATTCACTAAAAATTTCTTCAGGTATTTCTACTTGCAAAGCTCGAGCAAGTAGTTTTTTTTGTTTGGCTTTTTCAAAAGCAGCATGACTACGTTTTAAATAAGCACCACGACCATTCATTTTTCCAGTTGGATCTACAAATACTTCCCCTTCTTTATTACGAACAACTCTAATTAATTGTTGTTTTGGTAATTGTTCACCTGTCGCTAAACATTTTCTTAATGGGATTTTACGCATTCTACCACTCCTTATTTATCATCATAGTACTTATCGTATTCATCATAATCAATTTCTTCATCATACTTGCTGTATTCATCATCGTAGTCATCAAAATCATCATAATCATCATCATATGAATCAGTTACGACTTCATTTGTAGTTTCTTGAGGCTCAACGATTTCTTCTTCATGTGATTCTTCCATCATTTCTTGAGCAAATTCTTTTTCGAAATCATCATCTACTAAAGTTTCAGGTTCAGCTACTGTTTCAGGAAGATCAATTAAACCTAATTCTTTCGCTTCGCTAAGTGACTTAATATCAATTTTCCATCCTGTTAGTCTAACTGCTAAGCGAGCATTTTGACCACGTTTACCAATTGCCAATGAAAGCTGATCATCAGGTACAATTACTAAAGCACTATGTTTTTCTTCATCGATAGATACATGTTTAACTTCAGAAGGACTTAGTGCATTAGAGATAAAAACAACAGGATCGCTATTCCATAAAATAATATCGATCATTTCACCATTTAATTCATCGACAACATTTTTAACACGACTTCCTTTAGGACCTACACATGAACCAATTGGATCAATGTTCTCATTGCTTGTATATACAGCCATTTTACTTCTTTCACCAGGTTCCCTAGAAACAGCTTTAATTTCTACAGTTCCATCATAAACTTCAGGAACTTCAAGTTCAAATAGTCTTTTAACAAAGTTTGGTTCAGTACGACTTACAACTATTTGAGTACCTTTAGTTCCACGGTCAACATCACTTACATATACTTTTAAATGTTGTCCTTCTACTAATTTTTCACCAGGAATTTGTTTATTTCCAGCTAAAAAAGCACCAGTTTTTCCAATATTAATAATTGCGAAATTTGGTTCGACACGATCAACAATTCCTGTGATGATATCGTCTTTTTTATCTGCAAATTCATTATATAACGTTTCTTTTTCTGTTTCACGAATTCTTTGTCTAAATAATTGTTTTGTTTGAATTGCTGCTAAACGACCAATATGTTCAACATCAGCTTCAGTTTCTACTACATCTCCAATTTGATATTTAGGATTAATAGCTTGTGCTTCTTCTAATGATAATTCAATATCTTCATCTTCTAAATCATCAACAACAGTTCTTAATTCAAACAATCTAAATTTACCTGTTTTTTCATTAATTTCTACACGGACATTTGCATCAGAACTTAAATAATTCTTTTTATATGCTTTTGCAATTGATTCTTTAAGCATATCTAAAAAGACTTCTTTTTCAATTCCCTTTTCTTCAATTAATAAATTTAATGCATCCATGAATTTTTTTCCTGCCACTTTTTATTTCCTCCTAAAATTTAACAGCCAGTCTTATAAATTTAATATTGTCATAGTCAATTTTAATACTCTTTTTAATATTCTTAACTAAATATTCAAATTCAATCGTTTTATCTTCAATTCCTTTAATGTAACCTTCTACTTCATCCATTCCTGCCGTTGGATTGTAGAATTTTGCATAGACATATTTACCTATAGCTCCTGTTACTTGTTCAAATGTTTTTAATGGTTTTTCAATTCCAGGTGAAGAAACTTCTAAATAATATTCACCTTTAATTGGATCTGTTTCATCTAATTTTTCACTAATTGCCTCACTAACAGCAACACAAGTATCCATGTCTAATGATCCTAAGTTTTTTTCGACAAAAATACGTAAATACCATTCACCATTTTCTTGAACATATTCCATATCATCTAAATAAACATCATGTTCTTGTAAAATCGGTTCAATTATTGTTTTAATCTCTTGTAAAAGTTCCATCATCTCACCTCTATTCAATAATAAAGAGTGGGTTGCCCCACTCCGCTCCGTTATGAAACTACAATTATAATAACACACTTTTTTTATCAATGCAATATTTAAAAAAGTGAAAGCTGGTTTCTTTCCTGCATACCATCAAAAACACCCATTTTTGATAATGTTTTAATATGCGAGTTGTTTAATTTAGTTCTTTTTACCACATCTTCTTTAGATAAAAATGGACCATTTTTTCTAGCTTCAACAACAGTTGAAGCAACAGCATCACCTAAAGCATCAATAGCACTAAATGGTGGAATCAATCCTTTTTCATCATTTGGATCAAGAATAAATTTGTTAGCCTGTGAATACTCTAAACTAATTGGACTAAAATGATAGCCACGTTCGATCATTTCTAATGCAATTTCAAAAACATCCCATAGACCTTCATCTTTATTTGAAGCACTGTGTTCCTGGCGTAATTGCATAATTTCATTACGACGAGCCATGATCGCATCTTTACCTTTAATTAAAGTCTCAATTTCAAAGAAATCACAACGAGTTGAAAAATAAACAGCATAATATTCTCGAGGATAATACACTTTCCACCAGGCAACACGAATTGCCGATAATACATAAGCAACAGCGTGGGCTTTAGGGAACATGTATTTAATTTTTTTACAAGAATCAATATACCATTGAGGAACATTATGTTTTTTCATTAACTCTTCATATTGTTTTTCTGGGAAAACAGCTGGTGACTTACCTTTACGAACACATTCCATGATATCAAAAGCATCTTTATTTGGTAATCCTTTTTCAATTAAATATACCATGATATCATCACGACATCCAATTACTTCTGAAAGAGTACATGTTCCTGATTTAATAAGAGTTTCTGCATTTCCTAAGTAAACATCAGTTCCATGAGATAGACCTGAAATAATTACCAAGTCATTAAATGTTTTTGGTTTGGTTTGATCAAGCATCCCACGAACAAAAGTAGTACCAAATTCCGGTAAGCCTAAGGCCCCATTTTTACAACCAATAAAATCCAAATTACATCCTAATGCTTCACTGCTTGTAAATAAACTCATGACCTTTTTATCATTAGTAGGAATTGATTTAGGATCAACTCCAGTTAAATCCTGAAGCATTCTAATTACAGTTGGATCAACATGACCTAAAATATCAAATTTTAAGACATTATCATGAATAGCATGGAAGTCAAAGTGGGTTGTTCGCCAAGCTGCTGTTAAATCATCAGCTGGATATTGATAAGGTGTAAAATCAAAAACATCCATATCACCTGGAATTACAATTATCCCACCGGGATGTTGCCCCGTTGTTCTTTTAACACCACCGCAGCCAGCTGCTATTCGTTCTAATTCAGCTGATCGAATTGAATTTTCTTTACCCATCAACTCTGCATATCCCTTAGCATAACCATAAGCCGTTTTTTCAGCGACCGTAGAAATAGTTCCAGCTCTAAAGACATGATCTTCACCAAAAATTTCTTTAGTAAATGCATGAGCTTTAGCTTGATATTCACCTGAGAAGTTCAAATCAATATCCGGTACTTTATCAGCATTAAATCCTAAGAAAGTTTCAAAAGGAATATTATGACCTTCACCTTTCATGATTGCTCCACATTTTGGACAGGCTTTATCCTCTAAGTCGTAACCATCGCTGACAACACCTTCTTCTAAAAACTCACTATGACAGCAATTAGGACAAATATAATGAGGTGGTAAGGGATTAACCTCAGTAATTCCAGCCATCGTAGCTACAAACGAAGAACCTACAGACCCCCTCGATCCTACTAGATAGCCATCATCATTAGATTTTTTTACTAGTAAGTGAGAAATATAATAAATAACCCCGAATCCATGTTTAATAATATTACTTAATTCTTTTTCCAACCTTTTTTCAACTATTGTAGGTAAAGGATTACCATACATTTGATGGGCTGTATCGTAACAGATTTTCTTTAAATTATCATCAGCACCCGGAATTTTTGGTGTAAACAGTTTATCATGAACCGGTTTAATTTCTTCAACCATATCTGCAATTTTATTAGTATTTGTAACAACATATTCATAAACCTCATCTTGAGGTAGATATGGATAACATTCCATCATTTCATCTGTTGTTCTAAAATATTGACAAGGATTAGGCGCTTTTGGATCATGACGGTTACATAATGGATGAGCTCGATGTCCGATTCCAATCGTTGGATTAGAAATAAATACATCTCTAAATATCTTGTCTTTAGGATCCAAGAAATGCACGTCTCCAGTTGCAACAATTATTTTATTTAACTTTTTAGCACAATCAACTATTCGACAAAGCGATTTAATTAATTCATCTTTACTTTGTAATTTACCTCGATCAATTAAATGGTTATAATCATTAAGCGGTTGAATTTCGACATAGTCATAAAATTCCATTGCTTTTTGTAATTTATCATCAGATAGATTTAAAGCCGCTTCAAATACATCGCTATTATAACAGCTAGTACCAAACAATAAACCTTCACGGTAAAACTCTAAACGTTCTTTAGGAATTCTAGAACTTCCATGGAAATATACCGTATTTGATTCACTAACTAGTTTAAACATATTTTTTAACCCTTTTTTATTTAGAGCTAATGCTGTCATATGATATGGATAAACTATTTTATAAATATCATCACCTGTTAGTTCACATAAGTCTAATAAATTATATTTACCACCTTGCATTATCTGATGTAACATCATTGTAAATACATCAGCTAATACCTGCGCATCATAATCAGCACGGTGAGCAACTTCATCATCATAATTAACACGATATAAACGACATACATTTCCTAAACGATATGATTTTAATGGCTTTAAAATTGCTCTTGCTAAAGCTAAGGAATCAATTACAGGATTTTTTATTTCAGGCATATTATTACGACGCAAATTTTCATTTAAAAAACCAATATCAAAACTTGCATTATGAGCAACTAAAATACAGTCATCAAAAAAATCGATTATTTCTGGTAATACTTCAGCAATTGTTCTTTCATTTTTAACCATATCATTTGTAATATTAGTTAAATTGCTGATTCTTGAAGAAATAGTTTTTTCTGGATTGATAAATGTTTGCATCCGATCAATTACTTCACCGTTTTTTATTTTAACTGCACCAAATTCAGTTATTCCATCATGGATAACTGAAAGTCCTGTTGTTTCTAAGTCAAAAGAAACATAAGTAGCATGTTCAATAGAAGTATCAATAGGATTATAGACAATATTTAATACTGGATCGATCATATTAAATTCAATTCCATATATCATTTTTATACCTGCTTTTCCTGCTGCGATTTGCGCTTCAGGAAAAGATTGAACATTTTCGTGATCAGTAATAGCAATTGCTTGATGTCCCCATTTAGCAGCAGTTTGAACATACTGACTAATAGTGCTTATACCATCCATAGTTGACATTTTAGAATGAGTATGTAACTCTACCCTTTTTACTTCAGCTTTATCTTGTCTAGAAGCAGGCCCTTTAATTATTTCTAAGTCTCTAGCCATCATTACAGTTTCTTTAGAATAACTATCAAAACGAACTTCACCGCGAACTTTAACCCATATACCGCCTTTACCAACTAATTTTAATTCTTCTAAAGTATTTTTAGAGTTATTTTCAAATCTTTTAACAATAATTGAATCAGTATAATCAGTGACCCATAAACTTTGTATATGTTTTCCTGATTTAATTTTAATTAAATCAGTTTTAAAAACATAACCAGTAATAACAATATTATTTTCCATTGTCTGGTTAGTAATTTCTTCAATACGTAAAGAAATTGCATTATTTTTTTTTCTTGAATTGTTTCGATAATAATTATTATCCTGGCTAACTGGTTTTGTTTTAACCTCTTTAGGTTTTTCAATTACTGGCAATTCTGGATTTTCCATTTCAGCCTGAATATTTTTAAAAGTATTATTATTTTCATCAATAAAATATTCACAGTTTTTATTAATACCAATTCTAGAAAACATTTTTGTTATTTGACTATTTAATTGTTTTAATTGTTCTAATTGGATTTCATTACAAGTTTCAATTTTAATTTTATTTTCTACTTTAATACTATCGATTGTTAAAGTGGCACAAACAGGATATTCTTGTTTTAATTGTTCTAAAACATAACCAATGTATAATGATAATTGTTCTTGATCATAGTTATCATCTTGATAAGTAAGATGATAACTAACTGGATATGGAAAATGCTCTCTATTTGTAATTAATAGTTGAAATTCACTAAAAGGTAACATATGTTCAAATGATAAATAAAAAATATAACTATTATCTTTAGCGACGACAACTTTATCAATTTTCCCATTCTTTAATTCATCGGTACTTTGTTCAATTTTTAAATTTTTTAACAGTATTAAAAATCTATCTTCCATTTAATCACCCTTATTTTCTTTCATAGCAATCATTATAACATAATAAAATGGGAAAATTAATTCCCATTATCCTAATATTCGCGAAACATCATTAATTGTTACATATATTAATAAAGCAAAAACTAACGCTAAACCAGCTAACTGTAAAGCATAGCGCAATTTTAGCGGTAATTCACGACCTATCATTTTTTCAACCAAAGCAAAAATTACCTGGCAGCCATCAAGACCTGGAATCGGTAATAAGTTAAAAATACCAACGTTAGTTGAAATCAATGCTAAAAAGATCAATAACTGACTTATCGAACCGGTCGCCGTTATTTGAGCAGTAGTTGAATAAATACCAGCTGGCCCCGATAATTGTCCAATCGTATTAGCTGTATCAGTAAATAATTGTCCTAAAGTAGTAAAAATCAATAGTGATAATGTCTTAAACTGATCAAAAGCATAATTTACCGCTTCAAAAAAGCTAAGTTGTCTTGTTCCTGAAATGACTCCTAATATAAACATTCCACTTTCTTCACTATATTGGGCATTAACCTGTTTTGTTAATGTTTTTGAATCACGAACTAATTCAACCTCGACAGTTACAGTTTTATCATCAGATTCAATTTTTCCCATTACCTCACGAATATCGTCATAAGAACCGATAATATATTCTTCACCATCATAAGCAATTTTAGTAATACGGTCTCCCGCTTCAATTCCAGCCATCATCGCAGGACCATTATCACTAACCGAACCAATTACAGGTGTATTGTCTTGAACTTCAATGAATGAATATACCCCAATTAGTATTACAATTGATAAGATAAAATTCATAAAAACTCCTGCTAAAAAAACAACAACTTTTTTCCAGCAGCTGATTCCATTAATTGTTCTTTCAAAAGGGACATCCTTAAATTCTTCTATTTCATTATCAGCTTCACCAGCCATTGAAACAAAACCACCAATAGGTAAAGCTCGAATTTCATATTCAGTTTCCCCTATTTTTTTAGAAAATAATTTAGGCCCCATTCCAATAGAAAATTCACTGCAATAAACTCCAAAAGATTTAGCAGTTATAAAATGTCCAAACTCGTGAATTAAAACGACAATTCCTAAAATTAAAATAAATACAATTATATTTATTAATGTCTGCATTAATCTTCTCCTATCTCTTTTAAAACAAAATTTCTAGCCCAGCTATCAACCTCAACTAACTGTTCTAATGTAGGATCACTAATTACCTGATGTGCTTTTAAAGCTTTTTCAACAAGTTCTTCAATTTGTAAAAACTCAATTTTGTTATTTCTAAATAATTCGTTAGCCATTTCATTAGCACCATTTAAAACACATGGCATGCTCCCGCCTGTTCTTCCAGCCTTGTAAGCTAGCGCTAAAGCTTTAAAACGATCTAAGTCTGGCTTTTTAAAAGTCAATGAAGCTATTTTAGCTAAATCTAAACTTTCCCCATTAACCAAAACATCACGATCAGGGTATGTCAAAGCGTATTGAATTGGTAAACGCATATCAGGATTACCTAGTTGTCCAATTACTGAAGTATCAACAAATTCTACCATTGAATGAATAATACTTTCAGGATGAATTAAAACATCAATTTGATCATATGATACATCAAATAACCATTTAGCTTCAATAACCTCTAAACCTTTATTGAATAACGTAGCACTATCAATTGTAATTTTCGCTCCCATTGACCAATTAGGATGGTTTAATGCTTCTTCAACAGTAACACCAATTAATTCATCACGTGATTTATCACGGAAACTGCCACCACTAGCCGTTAAAATTATTCTTTTTATCTGTTGGTGCTTTTCACCATTTAAAGATTGAAAAATTGCTGAATGTTCGCTATCTACTGGTAATAAACGAACATTGTTTTCTTTAACCAGTTTAGTAATTATATGCCCAGCAACTACTAATGTTTCCTTATTTGCAAGAGCAATATCTTTTTTTGCTTTAATTGCTTCAATAGTCGGCACTAGTCCAGCAAAACCAACAATTGCATTTAAAACAATATCAATTTGTGGTAAAGTTGCTATTTTTATTAGACCTTCTTGACCATAAGTTACTTTTAAATCAGGATATTTTTCTTGTAAATATTGAGCATCCTTTTTTTGAACAACGCAAACATACTCAACATCGATCATTTCAAGAATTTCTTCTACCTGTTTAATATTATAGCCTGCGGACATAGCAACAATTTTAAATTTATCTAAGTGATTTTTTACTACATCAACAGTTTGCATTCCTATTGATCCCGTAACTCCTAAAACTGTAATATTTTTCATTTTATAACCTCACCATAACTAAAAAGAAACTAAAAACCACACAATTAAATACTATACTATCAATACGATCTAAAATTCCACCATGTCCTGGTAATAAATTAGAATAATCTTTTACTCCAAAATGACGCTTAACAGCACTAAAAACTAAGTCACCAATTTGTCCTGTAATCGTTAAAACAAAGAATGCTGGAATTAAAATCATATTACTATCTAGATAACCTAAATAACTTGCATATCCTACAGATAATAAGGTACCCAAAACAATGCCACCAATTGATCCTTCAATAGTTTTTTTAGGTGAAAGTCGTGGTATTAATTTATGTTTACCAAAAAGCACTCCCGTGAAATAAGCTCCTGTATCACTACCATACGTTGCAAGAGCTAATAAAATAACATATTGAAAACCATATTGATTACGAATTACTAACATTGCATGTAAGCCAGCTGCAATTAATACTCCCATAGTAAAAATATAACCAGTTCTTTCAATTGTTAATGTTTCATCAAATATAGTAGCTGCAAATAAAGCAACCATAAACACTAAAATTCCATACGATGCAATAAATAAATCATTTAAATCAAAAATAAATCCATATAAGAAAAACAATAAAACAATTACATATAAATATATTTTTATCCGTGGTCGAGTACAAATATGTAACATTTCATATACTGATAAAGCTAAAACAACTCCTATTAAAGCTTTAAAATAATATCCTCCTAAAACCACACAAGGAATTGCGATAATCATTAAAACTATCGCAGTAATAATTCTCTGCTTCATTATTTTAAACCTCCAAAACGGCGATCTCGATTTTGATATAACCAGATTGCTTTTTTCAATTCTTCTTCATTAAAATCAGGCCAATAAACATCAGTAAATACAAATTCAGCATAAGCTAATTGCCATAGTAAAAAATTAGACAACCTTTGCTCTCCACTTGTTCTGACCATTAAATCAACATCTGGTAAATCCTTAGTCATTAATTCATGATTAAAGATATTTTCATCAATATTATCAATTGATAATTCATCATTTTTTACCTTCTGTGCTATTTTTTTAGCTGCCCATACAATTTCATCTCTACCACCATAAATAAACGCAAAACACAAAATAAGGCCAGTATTATGACTTGTTTTTTCAATCGCCTTATTAATAATATCTTGGGTTTCTTGAGGAGCCATTTCTAAATGACCGATAGTAGTAATTTTGACATTGTTTTCCATCAATTCTTTCATATAAGACTCGAAAAAATCTTTTGGTAATTTAAATATATATTGCACTTCCTGATTAGGACGAGCAAAATTTTCAGTCGAAAAAGCATAGACAGTCATTGCTTTAACTCCTAATTTATTGCAGCTTAATGCAATATCTCTAATTGTTTTAGTTCCCTCATGATGACCATAAGTACGAGGCATCTTTCTTTGCTTAGCCCAGCGCCCATTTCCATCCATGATAAAAGCAATGTGTCCAGGAATATTATTCATATCAAGATCTTGATAATTTATTTCATTATTCTTCTTTTTAAAAAACATCTACTAATCCTCCTGTATGACTCGTCGAGATTATACCACAAAATGCGGGTAAAAAAAAGTCTAAGCTAAATCATGAATACAACCAAACAATCTTATATAATTGATTTTAAACTATATTATTATAAAAATTTAAAATACAAACAATACCAAAAACAAAATAAAAAGGACGCTAAGCGTCCCAATTTATTTATTATACAGTCATAATATCTTTTTCTTTGTTTTTAGCAATTTCATCAATTTCTTTAACAAATTTATCAGTTAATTTTTGAACTCTTTCTTGACCATCTTTTACTTCATCTTCACGAGCATCAGTCTTTTTTATTTCATCATTAGCATCACGACGAATGTTACGAATAGATACTTTTGCATGTTCTGCAAATTTCCATACATTTTTAGCAAACTCACGACGTCTTTCTTCTGTTAATGCTGGCACCATAATTCTAATTAATTCACCATCATTTTGTGGTGTTAATCCTAATCCAGCTTCATAAATAGCATGTTCAATATCTTTAATACTAGATCTATCATAAGGTTTGATTACTAATTGACGACCTTCAACAACAGAAATACCAGCAATTTGATTAACTGGTGTTGGTGAACCATAATAATCTACCATAACACGATCTAACATATTAGGGTTAGCACGTCCAGTTCTAATTGTTGATAAATCACGTTGAAAAGCTTCAATTGCTTTTTTCATTCTTTCACTTGCATCTTCTAAGATTAAATCTATCATTTTATTTTCCTCCTGAAATTGTTGTTCCAATAACTTCGCCATTACATGCTTTAGCGATATTACCTTCTTCTTGCATATTAAATACACATAAATCAATATTATTATCTTTACATAATGTAATTGCTGTTTGATCCATAATCTTTAAATCTTTTTGTAATACATCAAAATAAGAAATTGAATCAAAACGTTTTGCATTAGGATCAACTTTAGGATCAGCTGAATATACACCATCAACACCATTTTTAGCCATTAAAATTACATCAGCATTGATTTCGGCTGCTCTTAAAGCTGCAGTTGTATCTGTTGTAAAAAATGGGCTTCCAGTTCCCGCACCAAAAATTACAATTCGTCCTTTTTCCAAATGACGGATAGCACGGCGGCGAATATAAGGTTCTGCAACTTGACGCATTTCAATTGCTGATAATAATCTTGTTGGAACTCCAATTGTTTCTAATGCGTTTTGAACTGCTAAACCATTCATTACTGTTGCAAGCATTCCCATATAATCTGCACTAGAGCGGTCCATTCCCATATCGGCACCAGTTTTACCACGCCATAGGTTACCACCACCACAAACAATTGCGATTTCAACACCTAGTTCTTTAGCATCTTTAATTTGACGAGCAATGTCAGCTACAGTATGTGCATTAATACCTGTTTTATCATCTCCTGCTAAAGCTTCTCCACTTAATTTCAATAATACCCGATTATACTTCATATTAGTCTCCTTGTTTTAAATTTATAAAAAGATTCATGCCCAATGAACATCTCATTATAATTTTATAATGATTCTTTTCTTAAAAAAATTTATCACATTTTCTAATAATAGTCAAGGTAGGCTTAAGTCATAAAAAAACACCATCTAATGATGGCGTTTTAGACTTTTTAAGCTTTCATTTGAGCAGCAACTTCTTCAGCGAAGTTTTCTTCTCTTTTTTGCATTCCTTCACCAACTTGGAATCTTACCATTTCAAGAACTTTACCTTCTCCTAAGTATTTACCTACAGT
This sequence comes from Erysipelatoclostridium sp. An15, assembly GCF_002160675.1. NCBI lineage: Bacteria > Bacillati > Bacillota > Erysipelotrichia > Erysipelotrichales > Coprobacillaceae > Thomasclavelia > Erysipelatoclostridium sp. An15. Next base: position 114,215 of record NZ_NFLA01000001.1, on the reverse strand, counting down.
TTCATCAGGATTTTTAATAAATTCTTGATCAACTAAACACATTTCTTTTAAGTTTTTGTTTAATCTTCCTTGTACCATTTTTTCAACGATATTTTCTGGTTTAGGTTTAGCAGCTTGTTCATTTTCAGCTAAAGCTTGTGCTTTTAATACAGATAATTCATGATCTAAAACTTCTTGAGGAATAGCTGTTCTATCAATATATGTTGGATTTGAAGCAGCGACATGCATAGCTACATCACGAGCTTTTTCAGCTGTTGTATTAGCAACTTTTACAACTGAAGTCATTTTTCCACCCATGTGTGAATATGCACCGAATTCTTCATCAGCATTTTTAGTTAATACTTGGAATCTTCTTAAGCTGATTTTTTCTCCGATTTTTCCACTAGCTTCTGCAATTACAGTAGCTAAATCTTTTCCTTCAACATTAACTGCTAATGCAGCTTCTAAATCAGCAGGTTGATTATCAACAACAGCTTTTGCAATTGTGTTTACTAAAGCTTGGAATTCAGCGTTTTTAGCTACGAAATCTGTTTCAGAGTTTACTTCAACGATAGCAGCTACATCACCTTCTACAACAAATGCAGTTAATCCTTCAGCAGCAATACGATCTGCTTTTTTAGCAGCTTTAGCAATACCTTTTTCTCTTAGCCAGTCAAATGATTTTTCGATGTCACCATCACAAGCTTCAAGAGCTTTTTTACAATCCATCATTCCAGCACCAGTTTTTTCACGTAATTCTTTTACTAAACTTGCAGTAATTTTCATTTCTTTTCTCCTCTTTATGTATTTTTTATTTAAAAAAGGGAAAGACTAGCTTTCCCTATATTTTAATTATTCTTGAGTTCCAGCTGTTTCTTCTTTATTAGTTGTTTTTGGAGCGTTATTTCTCTTAGGATTAGGTTTTCCACCTTTATTTCTAGGAGTTCTTCTTTGATTATTTTCAACAGAAGTAATAGCATCATTCATAGATACTTCTTTATCATCTTCATCTTTAACATATGCAACAGTTAAAGGTTCATTTTTAGCTTCACAAATTGCATCAGCCATTGCAGCAACAATTAATTTTACTGCTCTGATTGCATCATCATTAGCTGGGATAACATAATCTACTTCATCAGGATCACAGTTTGTATCAACGATACCAAATACTGGAATACCTAAAATTCTAGCTTCAGCTACTGCGTTGTGTTCAGCTTTTGGATCAACAACAAAGATAGCGTTTGGTAATCTTCTCATTTCTTTGATTCCACCTAAGTTCTTTTCTAACTTAGCAGCTTCTTTTTTAAGTAAAATTACTTCTTTTTTAGGTAATAAATCGAAAGTACCATCTGCTTCCATTTTTTCTAATTCAACTAATCTTCTAATTCTTTTTTGGATAGTTTTGAAGTTTGTTAAAGTACCACCTAACCAACGAGCATTAACATAGTAGCTTCCAGAACGGATTGCTTCTTCTTTAACTGCTTCTTGAGCTTGTTTTTTAGTACCAACAAATAAAACTTTTCCACCTTTAGCAACGATTTCGTTCATTGCTTTGTAAGCTTCATCGATTTTTTTAGATGTTTTTTGTAAATCGATAATATAAATACCATTTCTTGATGTAAAAATGTATGGAGCCATTTTAGGATTCCATCTTTTTGTTTGATGTCCGAAATGAACACCTACTTCTAATAATTTTTTCATTGAAATTACTGACATGTAACTTCGTCCTCCTTTTTGTTTTTTCCTCCATTATTTCGAACATTTATCACCTTTTGGCACTAGATAAATGAATCCATAATGTGTGTATTTTTCATACGTGTGATATTTTAACATAAAAATTTAGATGATACAAGCATATTTTTACTAAAATTTATCGCATTTATTCAATATTTCTAGGATGAGTTTCTTGGTATACTTGTTTTAGATGTTCCTTTGATATATGCGTATAAATTTGCGTTGTAGATAAATTTTCATGCCCTAACAATTCTTGAACCGTTCTAATATCCGCCCCAGCATTTAATAAATGGGTTGCAAAAGAATGACGGATCGTATGAGGATGAATTTTTTTTGTGGGATCATATTGTTTCATCAATCGATCAACAATGTTTTCTACCCCACGATTAGTTAAGGGATTGCCAAATTTATTTACAAATACAAAATTATGTCCCTCATTTTTAGCCATTAGGTTCACTCTTGCTTCACTTAGATACTTAATTAACCAATCTCGCGTATACTCATTAAAAGGAACATAACGGTCTTTGCCACCTTTTCCATGGATCAACAATAACATTTGACCTAAATCAAGATTAGATAATTGTAAATTAACAACCTCAAAGCATCTTAATCCTGAAGCATACATCAGCTCTAACATTGTTTTGTTTCTAATTCCTAAATCATTTTTAGTATCGATGCTATCTAAAAATCCCATCATTTCTTCTACAAACAGAAAATCAGGATTTCTTTTAGCTGTTTTTTGTGATTCAATTAATAAAAACGGATTATCATCAACTAATTCTTCTTTTAGTAAATAATTATAAAAACTTCTTAGGGCACTTAATTTATGATTTATAGAAGATTTAGCTAAATTTTTATCATATAATTTTGTTAAATAACCCCGTAAAAGTTGATAACTAACTTCTTGATAACTATCTATTAACTCTGATTTTAAATAGTTTTTAAAATGCTCGATTTCTCGATGATATGACTCGATTGTCTTATCAGAATAATGTCGTTGATATTGTAAAAAATCTAAAAACTGGCTAGCATATCTATCCAAGTCCGTTTTCATCAATAAACTTCTCCATCGTTGCGATCGCCCTATTAGCATAGGCTTCTTTTCTTTGCTTTTTCTTAACCTTTGTTTCAAGTTCTGGTAAGATTCCAAAATTAGCTTTCATTGGCTGGAAATCTTCTTCGCTTGCATTAGTAATATAATTTACTAGCGCTCCCATAACTGTTTCTTGCGGAAATTTCAAAGGATTTTTACCTTCTAACAATCTAGCCATATTTATTCCAGCTACCATTCCACTTTGAGCCGATTCAACATATCCCTCTACTCCGGTAATTTGTCCAGCCATAAAAACTTCCATTGATTCTTTTAATTGATATGTATTTAATAAATGTCGTGGTGAACAAATATAACTATTACGATGCATTACACCATAGCGAACAAACTGGGCATTTTCTAAACCAGGGATCATTTGAATAATTCTTTTTTGCTCTGGCCAAGTTAAATGAGTTTGAAAACCAACAATATTATACAAACTTGCTTGAACATTATCTTGACGAAGTTGAACAACTGCATAAGGTCTTTTTCCATCTGGGGTATTTAATCCGACTGGTTTCATTGGTCCAAATAAAAGTGTTTGTTTACCGCGACGAGCCATTTCTTCAAAAGGCATACACCCTTCAAAAAACTTTTCTTCAAATTCTTTAGGTTTAACAACCTGAGCATTGATTAAATTATCATAAAAAGCATTAAATTGTTCCTCATTCATTGGACAATTAATATATTCATTATCCCCTTTATCATATCGCGATTTATAATAAGCAATATCAAAATTAATACTTTCTTTAGTTATGATCGGTGCTGCGGCATCAAAAAAATAAAAGTATTCTTCACCAAGTTTTTCTTTTATCGCTAAAGCTAAAGCATCACTTGTCAAAGGACCAGAAGCAATAATAGTTGGACCCTCAGGAATAGATTTAACTTCCTCATGAATCACCTCAATTAATGGATGATTTGAAATATATTCAGTAATTGCTTTAGAAAAATTCTCACGATCAACCGCCAACGCACCACCAGCTGGAACCTGATGCTCTCTAGCATATTTAATAACAATACTATCAAGCAGTTCCATTTCCTTTTTTAAAACACCAACAGCATTATTTAATCCATCAGCGCGAAGCGAATTAGAGCAAACTAATTCTGCAAAATTCCCGCTATGATGAGCAGGAGTCATTTGATTAGGTCGCATTTCATACAAACGAACCTGATATCCTCTTTTTACTAACTGATGACAAGCCTCTACACCTGCAAGGCCTGCTCCAATTACATTTATAACTTTTTCCATTCTATCACCTTTATTTATTCTATCATTTCTTTAACGAAAACAAAAGCAGAACCGAAGTTCTACTTTATAATCGTCTTACACTTAGGATAATTTGAACATGCTTTAAATTCACCCCAGCGTCCTTGTTTAATTACAACTGGTGAACCACAGTTAGGACATACTTCATCTGTCATAACCGGTTCTTTCTTCTTGGAATTTTTGATATATTTACAATCTGGATAATTTGAACATGCTTCAAATCTACCAAAACGGCCATTTTTAAAAACCATCTTACCGCCACATTTTGGACATGTTTCTCCAGTATATTCTAATTTAACTGGATCTTTCTTTATATATTTACATTCCGGATAGTTTTCACAAGCCACAAATGTACCATAACGTCCTTTACGCTCTACTAGATCATGACCACACTCTGGACATTTTTCACCAGTTTTCTTAGGAGCAATGACTTCCATTTTATCATATGCTTCATCCAATAATGGCTGGAATTTATCTAAGAAAGTTCTTAGGGCGTGAGCGTATTCATCATTTCCTTCTGCAATATCATCTAGCTCGTGTTCCATTTTAGCAGTATATTCAACATTGATAATATCATTAAAATACTGTGTCAAACGATCACTTGTTAAGATTCCTGTTTCAGTTGGTTTAAATGCTTTATCAACCAATTCAACATATCCACGAGTTTGAATAGTATCTATGATCAAAGCATAAGTACTAGGACGTCCAATTCCTAATTCTTCCATTTCTCTAATCAATCTTGCTTCACTATATCTTGCAGGTGGTTTAGTAAAATGTTGTGTCTTTTCAACTTTTTTACTTTCCAGCATTTCTTTTTCATTTAGTTCTGGCAAAATTTCATTTGTTTGTTTTTCATAATCTCCATATACTCGAAGATATCCATCAAATTTGATTACTGAACCATTTGTCTTGAATTCATAACCATTATTTAATAACGTAACCGAAGTAGCATCAAATTTAGCTGGAGCCATTAATGATGCCATAGCTCGCGCATAAATAAGTGCATATAATTTATATTCTTCTGGTTTTAAATATTTTTTTACACTTTCTGGTGTTCTAAGAGCACTTGTAGGTCTAATACCTTCGTGGGCATCTTGAACATTTTCTTTTTTCTTACTAACTTTAACTTTTCCAACATACTCTTTTCCGTACTTTTCACTAATATACTCTTGAGCCAAACTTACAAACACATCTGATAATCGTGTTGAATCAGTTCTCATGTAAGTAATCAACCCGACTGTTTCGTCTTCTAGGGCAACCCCTTCATATAATTTTTGAGCAATTGACATAGTTCTTCTTGCTTTAAAACCTAATTTTGAAGAAGCTTCCTGTTGTAAAGTTGAAGTAATAAATGGTGGTTTTGATTCTCTTTTTTTAGTTGTCTTTTTAACATTAGCAACTTCGAATTCTTTATTTAATGATTCATAAATCGCATTAGCTTCATCACCATTTTTAATTTCAATTTTTTTGTTATTGTATTTTGTTAATTCGCCAGAAAACTCAATTTGATTTTTTTCAAACTCAGCTTTAATTTTCCAATATTCTTCAGGAACAAAAGCTTCAATTTCCCGTTCTCTTTCAACAATTAATCTAAGAGCAACCGATTGTACTCGCCCGGCACTTTTAGACTTGATTTTCTTTTGTAATAATTTTGATAACTTAAAACCAATAATTCTATCTAATACCCGTCGTGTTTCTTGAGATTTAACTAAATTCTGATCAATTTTACGAGGATGTTTTAAGGCATCTACAACAGCATCTTTAGTAACCTCATTAAAAACCACACGATTTTCTTTATCCATATCAACATTTAACACTTGTGCTAAATGCCAAGAAATAGCTTCCCCTTCACGATCAGGGTCGGTAGCTAAATATACATCATCCGATTCTTTTACTAATTGTTTTAACTCTTTTACGACATCTTTTTTGTCTTTATTTATAACATATTTAGGTTCGAAATCATTTTCAATATCTACCCCTAAACCCTCTTTACCTGAAGTAGCCAAATCGCGTACATGACCTTTAGATGAAGTAACAACATAATCACTTCCTAAATACTTTTCAATAGTTTTTGATTTAGACGGCGATTCGACAATGACTAATTTTTTACTCATCTCATTACCTCCACGTGATTAACTCAATTATTATTTTTTTTTAAACATTTGTCAATAAAAATTTTTACAATCACCTTAGCCATCAATAATATCCGCAACATTTAAAACTAATTTAGCACCTTGCTGTATCAATGAATTACAACCAGGTGCATCATCAATCCTACTAGGTATCGCAAAAATATCTTTGCCTTGCTCTAAAGCATGTCCTACTGTAATCATCGTACCACTTTTACGATTTGCTTCAACTACTAATATCGATTCACTTAATCCAGAAATTATGCGATTGCGACGTGGAAAATTTTCCTTTCTAGGTACTAAATCACCCGGATATTCACTAACAACTAAATAATTCTTTTTTAATGTTTGATATAGTTTTAAATTAGATTTAGGATAACAATAGTCAATTCCGCTTCCTAATACCGCAATAGTTTGGCCCTGGTTTTCAATTGCACTTTGATGAACAATCGCGTCTATCCCTAAAGCCATCCCACTTACAACAACATAATTTTCATCACTTAATTCATTGGCAAACTTTTTAGCCATTTTAACTCCATAACTGCTTGGTCTTCGCATTCCGATAATACCAATACACTTTTTGTTTACTAGTTGTAAGTTTCCATGATAGTACAATACAAATGGTGGACAGTTAATTTGTTTTAATGATTCAGGATAATCATCAGATATTAAAGTTGTATAGCGGGATTTTAATGTTTTAAATAATTGTTCTTTTAAATTCAAATCTACTTTTTCTTTTTGTTCAAGAGCTTTAAATATTTTATCAAAATCGCCTTGATACTTTAAAGAAAAATATAACAAAATTTCTTCCATAGAATTCACCTCTATATTATATATCCCGCTAAATAAAAAATTACTTTTTAATCAATTAAAAAAATGTCATTAAAGATCAAATGACATTTGTTTCGACAATACTTTAGCTACTGGAGCAAATGATTTTCGATGAATTGGACATGGCCCAAATTTTTCTAAAGCTTCTTTATGTGCTTTGGTAACGTAACCCTTATGTTTTTCAAAGCCATATTCTGGATATTGTAAAGCATGACTAACCATTAAACGATCACGAGTAACTTTGGCAAGTATACTAGCAGCAGCTATTGAAATGCTTTTAGCATCACCTTTAATAATAGCCAGATGATCTTGATAATTTATTGGCATTGCATCACTAAGCGCAAACATATTTTCCTGTTTTAACACTTCCACACACTTTTCCATTCCTTTTTTGCTGGCTTGATAAACATTTAATCTATCGACATCTTCTACACTAATGATTTCAATATTATAAAATAATGCATTTTCAATAATCAAATTATATAAAAAATCTCTTTTTTTACTACTTAACTGCTTAGAATCATTTATTCGTTCATCATAATACCCTTTAGGAAAAATAACACCAGCAACAACTAATTCACCAGCCATCGGTCCCCGACCAGCTTCATCTAAACCGATTATATAATCATAACCAGCCTGATAATATTTTTCTTCATACTCATAACGTTTCATCAGGTAACTCCCAAGTTATTTTTCCTAATTCGCCATTAAAAATATCATTGAAAAAGATTTCCATAACACGATCATAATCAGTATAACCACGGATTGGTTTAATTTTACGATTTTTAGCAATATCATCATATACTTTTTCAACCCAATCACTATCAAAATCAATTTCAACATTATAGCGTTTACTGATAACATTATCGTAATTTTTTTGTAAATATTCGACTGCATAAATAAACAATTCATCTAATGGTAAAATATCTTGTTTAATTGAACCGATTAAAGCAATATTGCGTGCTGTATCCAAATCATCAAACTTAGGCCACAATACACCCGGAGTATCAAATAATTCAAAATCTTTATCAACGCGAATAATCTGCTGGGCTTTTGTAACCCCTGGACGATTCCCAGTTACTGTGGCTTTACGTTTAGCTAAACGATTGATGAAAGTTGATTTACCAACATTAGGAATTCCTAAAACCATCGCTCTCATTGCTCGTGGTTTTAACCCTCGTTTAGCTTCTTTTTCCATTTTTTCTTTTAATATTTCTTTACATGTATTAATAACTAATTGATATTCATTAAAATTTTTCAAGTTTACACTTAACGCATACATACCTTTTGACTGATAATATTGTAACCATTTTTGAGTTAACTTTTCATCAGCCAAATCTTTTTTGGTCATAACGATTAGACGTGGCTTATTTTGACAAATATCATCAAACATAGGATTTTTTGATGACTTTGGTGCTCTAGCATCAACTAGTTCAATAATAATGTCAATTAACTTTATTTTTTCAGATATTTCCCGTCTAGCTTTGGCCATATGACCAGGAAACCATTGGATCTGTTTAGACATATTCTCACCTTCTTAATCTATAAATTTCATATTATTAAAAGGAAAAACTACCAATCCTTTTTTACCAACAATATCATCATAACTAAAATTACCTAGCGCTCTAGAATCAGTAGAATGAAGACGATTATCTCCCAAAACAAAAATTTCATCATCCTTTAAAGTTATTTCAAAATCGTTAGTAAAACGATCAGTCTGATAATTACTTTTAGCTTCTTCAATATAATTTTGATCTAAAAATGGTTCCGCATAATAAACACCATTAATATACAAACGATCTTCCCTATATGTTACTGTTTCACCAGGCAAGCCAATTATTCTTTTTACAATATCTTTATCTAGAACATCACATTCTAAAACAACAACATCAAAACGTTGGATATCTTCTTTACTTAAATACATTGCATTGACTACTGCAAAATCACCATCATTTAATGTTGGATACATACTTTGACTATCTACTCTAACAGGAATAATTACTCTAGTAAAGATTATTGTGGTCACTAATACAATTACAATAATCTGGATTAGAAATTTTATAAGCTGTTTCTTTTTTTTCATATACGAACCTCCTGATGTTAGTTCTATTATACAAAAAAACAGAAAAAAAGAAATGGGTAAGTCCCATTTCTATTTTCTAATTTCTTTAATTCTTGCAGCTTTACCTGATAAACCACGTAAGTAATGAAGTTTAGCACGACGTACTTTACCAATTTTAGCAACTTCGATATGATCAATAATTGGACTATGAATTGGGAAAGTTCTTTCTACACCTACTTGGTATGAAATTTTTCTAACAGTAAATGTTTCAGAAATACCTTTACCTTTTCTTGCAATACATACCCCTTCAAATAATTGGACTCTGAATTTGTCACCTTCCTTGATTTTAACGAATACTTTTAAAGTATCACCAGGTTTAAAATCAGGGATGTCATTTCTCATTTGTTTTTTTGTAATTTGTTCAACTAATTGTAAATTCATCTCTATTTCTCCTTATCAAAATTTTGTCTTCAGTGTTCATTCGATTAACCAGCGGAACACCTGCGTCATACGACTTGTCCATTATATACTATACTATTTTAAATTGCAATCATTTTCTTTGATTTTTTTCAACATTTCTATACTTTCCTGGTCGAATTTGTAATCTTCTAATAAATCTGGCCGCCGCAAATAGGTCTTTTTTAAAGCTTGATATTTTCGCCATTTACGAATATTTTCATGATGACCGCTCATCAACACTTCTGGAACATCATTGCCATCATAACTAGCAGGACGGGTATATTGAGGATATTCAAGAAGTCCCTGACTAAATGAATCATCCTGATGACTAGCTTGCCTTATCGCACCATCTAACAGTCTAATAACTGCATCACTAACCACCATACTACCTAGTTCACCACCTGTTAAAACATAGTCACCAATTGAAAGTTCCATATCAACATAATCACGAATTCGTTCATCAAAACCTTCATAGTGGCCACAAATAATTATTAATTGTTTCTTTTTAGATAAATCAACAGCAACCCCATGATTTAAAGTAACTCCTTGGGGTGACATTAAAATAATAAAGCTTTCATCACTAGCAATCGATTTTAAACATTCAACAATTGGTTCACACATTAAAACCATTCCTTGCCCACCACCATAAGGATAATCATCTACATGTTTATGTTTATCTTTGGAAAATTCTCTAAAATCATGAAGATTTACAGTTACTAATCCCTTTTCTAGCGAACGTTTAATAATTGAAGTTGTTAAAAAACCAGTGAACATTTCAGGAAACAGTGTTAAAATATCAATCTTCATCAATAAACCCTTTTATTAATTTAATCGTTATTACTTTATTTTCTAAATCAACTTCATGAATAAAAGCATCTACATAAGGAATTGCAATTTTTTTACCGTGATTATCAATATTTAAAATATCATGAGCAGTATTGTCATATACTGAAGTAACAATACCAATTTCTTTACCTTCTGTACTAACTGCTTTCATCCCTACTAAATCACTATAAAAATATTCGTCTTCATCTAATAAACTTTGATCTTTTTCACCATAAACAAATGAACCAACATATTTTTCAATCAAGTTAATATTTTGATGATTTTCAAAAGAAACCAAATAATTACCTTTATGCATTCTTACAGTAGCGATTTTTAAAACAATCTCTTGATTTTGTGATTTTATTGTTAAATCATTTCCGACTTTAAAACGTTCATCAGCAAAATCACTATTTGAGCGGATTTTCACTTCACCTTTAAGACCATGAGTCCCCACGATCTTTCCAACTTTAATTTTGTCCATATTACCTCCAAAATAAAAGATGTGCTAAGCACATCTATTTAGTCATACGATTCAAACTTAATATCTAATTTTTTGTCAGTCATTCGACCAGCTACTGACATTAACTGTCTAATTGAATTAGCCATTACTCCCTTTCGTCCGATTAATCGTGCAATATCACTTTTTGCTGAATAAACATATAATACTACAACGTCTTCATCTAACGAAGGCATCTGACGAACTTCTAAATGCTCTTTGTCATTTACCAATTCAATTGCGATATCTTTTAGAATCTTTGCATAATCCATGATTATTTACCAGATTTTGAATCAGCGAATTTTTTAATAATTCCTTCTTTAGATAATAAGTTTTTAACAGTATCAGATGGTTGTGCTCCGTTATTTAACCATTTTAATACTTCTTCTTCTTTGATTGTAACTTTTGCAGGGTTAGTGCGTGGATCATAAGTTCCTAATAATTCAATAAAACGCCCATCTCTTGGTGCTCTTGAATCAGCTGCTACAATTCTATAGAAAGGTGCTTTTTTTGCTCCCATTCTTAATAATCTTAATTTTACTGCCATTTATATTTCCTCCTATTTATTACTTTTTTAATTTGACTTAATCAATTTAGCATATAAAAAATAAGGTGTCAAGCATTTTTACTTAACACCTTTAATTTTTTATCTTTTTTTCTTTTTATGACGAATTTTTTTACGATTAGCATTACCAACATGAGGATTTTTTCTTGAACGACCAGGCATTGGCATACCAGTACTTGGATCTAAATTACCTAGTTTTTTCATCATTTTCTTAGATTCCTCAAATTGTTTTAATAAACGGTTGACTTCAGCAATATCTTTTCCGCACCCTTTAGCAATACGTTGTTTTCTTGACAATGTAATAATACTAGGATCACGACGTTCCTCTTTAGTCATTGAATAAATTATTGATTCAGTAACTTTTAAACGTCGTTGTGATTCATCGTCGTCAATTTTTGGCATTTTAGGCATTCCAGGAATCATTTTCATAATTCCAGATAATGGACCTAATTTTTGAATCTGATGCATTTGTGTCAACATATCATCTAAACCAAATTGTCCAGTTTGCATCTTTCTAAATGCTTTCATCGTATCTTTTTCATCATAGACATCTTGTACTTTTTCAACTAAAGATACAACGTCTCCCATTCCTAAGATACGATCAGCCATTCGATCAGGATAGAATAAATCAATTGCATCAAGTTTTTCACCAGTACCGATGAATTTAATTGGTACATGTGTAATATGACGAATTGATAAAGCACCCCCACCACGAGAGTCACCATCTAATTTAGTTAAAACTGCCCCAGTAATTCCTAGTTGTTCATTAAATGAGCTAGCAACATTAACAATATCCTGTCCTGTCAAAGCATCAACAACTAATAATATTTCATGAGGATGAGCAATTTCTTTGATATTAGCTAACTCATGCATCAAAGGCTCATCGATATGTAAACGCCCAGCAGTATCGATAATGATTACATCATTATTATTTTCACGAGCATATCCTAAAGCTTCTTCTACAATTGATTCAGCAGATTGACTTGTTCCCTTTTCATAAACGGGAACATTTAACTGTTCACCTAAAGTCTTTAACTGATCAACGGCAGCTGGACGATAAATATCAGCAGCAACTAATAATGGTCGTTTACCATGCTTTTTAGCAATTAAATTAGCAATTTTACCAGAAGTTGTTGTTTTACCAGACCCCTGTAACCCTACCATCATAATGATAGTTGGTTTACGATCATAATTAATTTCTGAAACAGTTGTTCCAAGTAAAGTAACTAATTCATCATGAACAATTTTTACAACAACCTGTCCTGGTTTCAAAGAACCTAAAACATCTTGTCCTAAGGCCTTTTCTTTAGTAGCTGCAATGAATTCTTTAACTACTTGATAGTTAACATCAGCCTCTAATAAAGCTAAACGAATTTCGCTTAGCATATCTTCCATATTTTTTTCAGTTAAACGCCCTTGTCCAGAAAACTTCTTTATCGTTCCCTGCAGACGTTCTGATAACGAATCAAATGCCATAAATACCCCTTTCTATATCTTCCTTAGCATCTCTAAGTATTCTTCTACATCTTTATGTTCACTAGCTATATCATCTTCAATTCTTTGAATTAAGTCAAGTCTTTCTTGATGTTTTTTCATCAATTGCAATTTTTCTTCATATTTTTCTAAACTATGAACTGCTTTTTTTAAATTATCATAGACTGCATTGCGACTAACATTTAAAATTTCAGCTATTTCTGATAGTGAATAATCATCTTGATAATAATATTCTAGATATAGTTGTTGTTTTTGTGTTAATAATTCACCATAACAATCAATCAATAGATTTACACGTTGTGTTTTTTCTAAACTAGATTCCATTTTTAAGCCTCTACTAAATTTTTACACAATCCATAAATATATTGTTCAAGATCAAATTCTTGTAAATCATCAACACTTTCACCTAAACCAATGAATTTTACTGGTATATTTAACTGATCTTTGATTGAAAGTACAATACCACCTTTAGCAGTACCATCCATTTTAGTTAAAACGATTCCGGTAACATCAGTAATCTTAGAAAACTCGATTGCTTGAGAAACACCATTTTGTCCTGTTGTTGCATCAATTACTAGTAATGTTTCTTGTGGTGCATCAGGAATTTCTCGTTTAATAATACGATTCATTTTTTCTAATTCTTTCATTAAATTAACTTTATTTTGTAACCGTCCGGCAGTATCACAGATTAAAACATCAACATTTTTTTCTTTAGCTTGTTTTAAAGCATCATAAACAACAGCTGAAGGATCGCCACCTTCTTTACCTTTAACAATATCAACGCCAACCCGGTCAGCCCATACTGCTAATTGATCAATTGCCCCAGCTCTAAATGTATCACCAGCGGCAACCATAACTGACTTTCCTTCATCTTTCATGATTCGATGAGCTAGTTTTCCAATAGTTGTTGTTTTTCCAGCTCCATTTACTCCAACCATTAAGATAACTGTTAAACCTTCTTTAGCATAATTGATTTTTGTTGTCATTACACTATCATTAGCATAAATAACAAACATTTTATCAATGATAATTTCATTAATTTCTTTTGGATCAGTAATATTTTGTAATCTGACTTCGTTTTTTATTTCAGAAACGATTTTTAAAACCATTGAAACACCAACATCAGACATAATCAAAACATTTTCTAATTCTTCAAAATATTCATCATTTATTTCTCTAAAACGTGCTGCTAATTCATTAATACGATCAGATAAAGTTGTATTAGAACGATCTAAACCAGCAACATATTTTTCATTTTGTTTGGCTGATTTACCAACAAACTTTTCTTTTATTTGACTAAAAAAACCCATATTACCCTCCTTAACTTGGATCAGATAAATCAATTGCTTCTTCTAATTTTACACTTACTAATTTAGTGACCCCTTTTTGTTGCATTGTTGCACCATAAAGTAAATCGCATTCTTCCATTGTTCCTTCACGGTGTGTTACAACTATAAACTGTGTTGTTGATGAAAATTCTCTTAAATATTTAGCAAAACGCTCAACATTGGCAATATCTAAAGCTGCTTCAACCTCATCAAGAATACACATTGGAATTGGTTTAACTCGTAAAATTGCAAATAAACAAGAAATAGCTATTAAAGCTTTTTCACCACCAGAAAATAAAGAAATGTTTTGAACCGCTTTACCCGGTGGCTGTACATCAATATCAATTCCTGTTTCTAAAATATTAGTTGGATCGCTATATTTTATTTTAGCCTTACCACCACCAAATAAACTTCTAAAAACATGATTGAATTCAACGTTAATTTTCTCAAATGTTTCTGAAAAACGAGTAACCATTATTTCATCCATTTCTTTAATTGCTGCTAAAATACGATCTTGAGCTTCAAGTAAATCAATTCTTTGAGTATTCATATTTTCATAACGTTCACTAATTACTTTGTATTCCTCGATTGCATCAAGATTAACGTTTCCTAATCGTTTTATTTGTGTTCTTAAATCATAAACTTCCTCTTTAGCTTGTTCAACATTAATTTCTTCTTGATATTGTTCAACAGCATATTCATAAGTCATATGATATTCATCATTTAATCGTGTTAAATAGTTATTAAGCATTGTTTCTAATTTAGTAGCTTTAATAGTGTTTTCGTTAATTGCATTTTGAATATCTTTTTGATCTTTACGAATTGTTCTAAGCTCAACATCTAAAGCTTCATTTTCATTAGCGTAAGCCATACGCATCTCACGTTTACTTTTAATTTCTTCAGTTAACATATCGCGATATTTAATCGCTTCATTTAGCTGATCAATTAATTTATTTTCGGTTTTACCGGATTTAAAATCATCTAATTCAATACTTTGTTCTGTCAATGATTCATATTCGGTTTTAGTTTTAATCAACTCTTCTTTTTTACTTTGAACTACTACTTCAAGTTTAGCATAAGCCATTTGTTTTTGAAGTAAGATATGTGAAACATCTTTAATTTCATTATCTAAAGCGTTGTGCAATTTTCGCTTTTTTACAAATTCTGTTTCTTGTTGTTCTAAAGTAATAGCTAATTGTTCTAATTCTCGTTTTTGTACTAACGAAGAACGTTGCTGATTAATACTTCCACCCGTTAAAGAACCACCTACATTTACAATATCTCCTTCAAGAGTAACAACTCGATAACGAGCAAAAACTGCTTTACTAATTGCGTTAGCTGTCTCTAAATCTTTAGCGACAATTATGTTTCCAAGCTGATTTAAGACAACATTACCAATTTTATCATCATAAGTAATGAAATCACTAGCTACTCCTAAAAAACCAGCCATTGTGTTACATACTTCTAAATGTTCTAAACGAATTTGTCGTGGTTTCATTGTTGATACTGGTAAAAATGTTGCTCTCCCTGCTTTGTTATTTCTTAAAAACTTAATTGTTTCACGAGCAGTTTGATCATCGCTAGTTACAACAAATTCAATGGCCCCTCCTAAAGCTGAAGAAATAGCCAGTTCATAACCCTTTTGGGTTGTAATCAATTCACCTAAAACACCGATAATATTACGATTACTTTTCGCTAAATTTAATACGGTTTTAATACTTTGATGATAATTAGATTTATTTTCAATAGCATCTAACAGTATTTCTTTTCTTGATCTGTTTTTGTTGATTTGACTTGATAATTGATTTAATTCATTTTTTAACTCTGTTAATCTTTTGTTTCGATTTTCCTGATCACGAGTTAATTGTTTTAAATCTTGTTCCGTGCTATTTAAACGCTCAACTCGATCGTTGTATTCATTTACAATATCACTTAAAATTGCTTTCATATTAGCAATATTTTCTTGTAAATTTTCTTTGCTTGCTGATTGTAAAGCATGTTTTCTTTTTTGATCGATTTCTACTTTAGCAGTTTCTAATTTTGATACATTAGATACTGCTTCTAATAACTTACTTTGTAATGAATTTACTTCTTGATCTAATTGATACATTTTCTTTTTTATATCATCATTACTATTTTCTTTCATTAAAATGTCAGCATCTAATGAAGCCTGCTGCTCATTTAAATCCTTGATTTCTTTACTTAAAACATTAAGGCTCTTTTTAGCTTCAGTAATTTCTTTTACTAGAACATTTACCTCAACTGCTGTTAGTTTTTCTTTAAGCTCAAGATATTTTTCAGCCTTATCTTTTTGCCTTTTTAAAGGACCAACCTGTTTTTCTAATTCAGCTACAATATCTCCAATTCGCTCTAAATTTTCTTTAGTCCGCTCTAATTTACGAATTGACTCAAGCTTTCTTTTTTTATATTTAGAAACTCCAGCAGCATCTTCAAAAATTCCACGTCTTTCCTCTGGCTTATTATCCGCAAAAGAAGAAATATTCCCTTGTGAAATAATTGAAAGTGAATCCTTACCTAACCCTGTATCCATAATCAAATCAACAATATCTTTTAAACGACACTGTTGCTTGTTGATTAAATATTCCGCTTCATTATTTTGTCGATAAAGTCGTCGTGTAATTTCTACTTCATTGTAGTCATATTTCATAAATCTATCACTATTATCAAATACTAATGTTACTTCGGCAAGATTTTGAGCCCGGCGATCTTCACTTCCAGCAAAAATTACATCGCTCATATTAGCACCTCGCAATGATTTTACCGATTGCTCACCTAAAACCCAGCGTACTGCATCAGAAATATTTGATTTCCCACAACCATTAGGTCCAACTATTCCAGTTATCCCTGGTTTAAATTCAATATCAACTTTATCAGCAAATGATTTAAAACCGTGTATTTCGATTCTTTTTAAATACATTTATACCCTCTTTTCACTATCTTAAAATCACCTTACCATCTTCAAAAGCATCAACAATTGCTAATGATTCTACTTGATATCCTTTTTCTTCAATTAATTTACGTCCATCTTGGAACCCTTTTTCAATTACTATTCCAACTCCAGCTACACTTGCACCAGCTTGATTAATAATATCAATCAAACCTAATACTGCTTGTCCATTAGCCAAAAAGTCATCAATAATTAAAATATGATCATCTTTATCTAAATATTTTTTACTTACAATTGCATCATAATCAATTCCTTTTGTAAATGAATGTACTTTAGATGTATATAAATGAGTACTTGTTGTTTTAGCTGTTCCCTTTTTAGCAAACACAACAGGTACATCATCAAATTCAAAAGCTGTTGCTAGAGCAATACCAATTCCTGATGCTTCAATTGTAAGAATCTTATTGATCTTAACATCTTTAAATCTTTCTTTAAATTCTTTTGCTATTTGACGATATAGTGTACAGTCAATCTGATGATTCAAAAAGCTGTCTACACGCAAAATATCTGGCATAATAACAATTCCGTCTTTTAAAATTCTTTCTTTTAATAATTCCATTACTAGTCCTTTCTATTTAAAGATAACTTATCCTTTAAATCAATAAATTTTCGTTCACTTGGTAATCTTACAATAAATGTAGAACCAACGTCCACTTGAGATATTACATCAATATTACCATGATGTAAATCAATAATTGATTTAACTATTGATAATCCCAAACCATTTCCTTCAACAGAGCGTGCTTTTTCCTCACGGTAGAACCGCTCAAAAATATGTGAAATAACTTCTTTAGACATTCCATGACCGGTATCTTCAATCGATACTTCAACATCACGAGCAGTCTTTTTTACACTGACAGTAACTAAACCACCATTATCAGTATATTTGATAGCATTTGAAATTAAATTGATCCATACTTGTTCTAATCGCTGTTCATCACCATAAATCATGATATCCTTACGAGGCTGCTCAAATTGAATCTCAATATCCTTTAAAATTGCTTGATTTTCTTGAGTAGAAATAACACGATCTAACTGTTCGACAATAGAATATGTGGTAAACTCCAATTCAACATCTTCACGCTCTAACAAAGTTAACTGCAACATATTTTTAGATAACGTTGATAAACGCTTTGATTGAAACAAAATAATGTCAGCATATTTTTGTCGTTGTTCCTTTGGTAAATCCTCTTCTTTTAATATATTAGCAAATCCCTGGATAGCCGTTAATGGTGTTTGAAACTCATGAGATATATCCGAAATAAATTTCTGTCGAATTTCTTCTTGTTTAGCAAGCTGTTGGGCCATCTGGTTAAATCCCTGATTTAATTGCGATATTTCATCATCACCAACGTAATTAACGCGAACACTATAATTACCTTTTGATAATTCTTTAGTTGCTTTTGTTAGTCGCGTAATTGGCTTAACAATGATATCAGCTATCGCTAAAAACACCAGGTTTCCTGATAAAAATACACAACCAAGAATTAACACTGCTGAATTAGCAAAAATTCTTTTTTCATAACTAGTATCTTTTTGGATATATACATAAGCATTGCTATCACCAATTTCAATTAAACTGCCATAAGTTTGATAATTGTTTTCTTCACCATAAACACCATTTTTATTTTCATCAAAATAGTATGACTGCATCTGCTTTTCATCAGGAGCATGCGTAGTTGTCTTACCAAAAGTCAAATAACCAATTTCTGGTGAAAAAATAGTGGTATTAACTTGCGTGCTGTTTGAATATTTACTTAATACATCATTTAATTTAGTTCTATCTGTGCTATTTATCACACTAGCAATAAAATCACTGGTTGCTGATAATTCAGTTTGCGCCATATCATCAATCTGGTCATAATTGCTTTTTAAAGCAATAATCCCTGAAACCGAAAAACTAAAAATAATCGTAATTAAAAAACCACAGATTAGTTTTCCATAAATTGATTTCATCATTCTACTTCGACCTTATAACCTAACCCTCGTACCGTTACTACTTTAAAGCCTGGTAAATGCCCCAAATTTTCACGGATTCTTTTAATATGAACATCGACTGTTCGATCAAAGCCATCATAATCCATTCCCCAGATTTTTTCAATTAACTGTTCCCTACTAAATATCTGATCAGGATGTTTAGCAAGTTCAAAAACTAATTCAAATTGTTTTAATGGTAAATGAATCGTTTCATCATGATAACGAATCTCATACTTATCACCATCAAATTCAACATCATTTAACTTAACAATATTAGAAGTATTTACGCTATAACGTTTTAATACAGCTCGAACTCGTGCCATTAATTCAGTTGGATCGAATGGTTTAACAACATAATCATCAGCCCCTACTGAAAAACCACGCAGCTTATCTTTACTTTCACCTTTAGCTGTTAACATGATTACTGGAATATCCTTAAACTCTTTTAAGTTTTCAACCAATTCAAAACCATCCATTACAGGCATCATTACATCAATGATCCCTAAATCAATATATTCATTTTCAAATATTTCCAATGCTTCTTCGCCATCTCCAGCTTCTAAAACTTCAAAGCCTTCTTTATTTAAATAAAATTTAATTAATTCACGAATGTCTTTTTCATCGTCTACTACTAAAACTTTTGCTTTCAATCTTAACACCTCAATTCATTGTAAGATTATATCATATTTTATTACCTAAACAAATAATCATTTAAAGTTATTTGTTATTTCTAAACCCTAATTTCAAATAATGTATCGATAAATTATAATTGTTTATAAAAATCATTAGTAAACTTTCTTTAAATTAATAATTATGTTATTAAACTTTTAAATGAAAACAACCGTTTTAGTTTTATTAACAAACTTAAATCATATTATTTATCATTTTTGTTTGTTATAATATAACTAGTTATACAAAGGAGTTTTAAAGTGAAAGCAACAATATATTTGAAAGTTTATGAAAACTTTGATATCGATGGTAAAATCATTTATAAAGAGTTAACTAAGGGAGTTGACCAGTATTATTGTAATGCTGGTTATAATTTAACGTGTGAAAATAGTAAGATTATAAAAATTCAAGAAGTAAGCAACAATATTAAATATGTTTCAATTGAACACGAGCAAAACCTAACAATATATTTTAAAGGTATATTAAATGTGCCTTTAAAAACCAGTCAAACTAAAACTAAAAATTATCTAGAAGCTAATATTGAATCAGCTATTATTCCCTTATTAACTAATCTATCAAAAAATGATTATGAAATATTTTTATCTTTACCAGATGATTTTAGAGCTGTTGGCTTTATCAAAAAAGAAAATTACTATTATCGATATTTGACAAAGACTTTTGACATTGCTTTGATTATTTATCATAAAGATGTAGCTTATCAATACTCGTTAGACTCTATAAACATCCTTGCTCATAATTATCATCCGATCGAAAAAATCAAACAAATGGCAAAAATTGCCAATGATATTTATAACAAATACACCAAATTATTTTCACCATGTGCTTTTGATCATGTCAATATCGTTTTAAACCCACGTTTTGATAACGGCGCCTACGTTCGTAATAATCTGGTTTGCTTAGTTGATCAAATTGAAGGATTGGATCAGCAAACATTTTTGCATTTAGCCCATGAAATTTCTCATTTGTGGTGGCAAAATTCTGATTTATTGTTTAATAGTCTTTGGATTGATGAAACATTTGCCCAATATAGTGCCTTATTATTAGTAAAAGAAAAATTTGGATCATCAGTTTATCAACAAATAATTGATCAATTCCAAGCTAAGAGTGCTACAATGGCTTCTCTAGCAAGTATTCAATCTAATATAACTGACCGTTTTGCAATTCATTACTATAAGGGTCCTTGTTTATTTGATGAACTAGCAAAAACTATTGGTGAGTGTCAAATGATCGAATTAATGAAAAAATGTTATCAAGAAAAAATCAGTACTAGTGAACAGTTTTTAAAACTTTGTCCTGAATTTAAAAAATTATATTATCGCTAAAAAGCAGTTTAATGACTACTCATCAAACTGCTTTTATATTTAGCTTGCAGGATCAACTGGAATTAATCCAACTGACTCAATGATCTTGCGACCATCTTCACTATAAATATATTTAAATAAATTTTGTACTTGTTCACTTTGCTCTTCGATAGTTCCTTTTGTTGCCATTACAAATGGTCTTTGTAATGAGTAGCTTCCATCTATGATAGCTTCATCTGTTGCATAAACACCATCGATTGCTAAAGTCTTGATAGAATCATCTACTACATCTAAAGAAACATAACCAATTGCTCCAGGAATAGATCTAACTTTAGCTACAATTGGTCCTGACTCGTTTACTTCATTTGCATACTCACATTTTTCTTCAAGTCCTAATATTTCTTCAAAAGCACTACGTGTTCCCGAACCAGCTTCACGACCAATGACAACAATTGGTAAATCATCACCACCAACTTCTTTCCAGTTTCTAATCTTACCAGTATAAATATCAATTAATTGTTCTTTTGTAAGATTATCTGTCTTATTATCAGTATCAGTTACAATTGCAATCGCATCAATAGCAACAACATTTGAAACTAGACCTTGTTCTAATTCACTTTCTTTTAATTCACGAGATGAATTACCAATATTACTTTTCCCATTGATTACAGCTTCAATACCAGCACTTGAACCAGTAAACTGGGGTTCTAAACTTAACTCTGGATAATCATAAACAACACCATCTTTAATAGCATTTACCATTTTTTCCATTGAAGTTGAACCATTTAAACTGATTTTTTGTGTTTCGACATCAGCAGAAGCTGATAATCCAATCATTGCAAAGCAAACTGCTAATACAACAATTACTATTCCAAATTTTTTCATCTATGTATGTCCATCCTTATAAAAATTAATTTTACAAGTCATAGTTTATCAATTTTAACTATAAATTTCATTAATTTTTACCTTGATTTTTGTTAAGATTAAGTTAAAGGTGGGAAATATAACAAAAAAACTGGTGCAATCACCAGTTTATTTAAATTCAATTTTAGTAATAACTTCACTTTCATCTTTACTATTTACATATTCAATAGTTACCGTATCACCAGCTTTAGCTAATGGAAGACGATTTGAAAGACTAATATCACTAATAAATATTGTATCATTACCATCTAAGGTGAAATAATACGTACTATTGCCATCAACTACTGCTTCACTAATAGCACTAATTGTTCCCGTCAACTCAGTTGATTGATATTCATTTGAATCAGTTGTTTTACCATTAGCCTCTAACAATGCATAATAAGCTTGTTCAGCTTCAACAACACTATCGCCAGTTGCTACAATTTGATAGTTTTCAACACTTACAAATGCATATTTTTTTACCAGGTTAGCATCATCTTTTAAAGACAAGAAGTAAGTTGGCTGGCCTCCTGCATTTATCAAAATCGGGAAAGTAGCTTTATATTTTAAATTTTGTACTTGCCCTTCTGCTGATGACATAGCTGAATATTCTTCAGCACCAGGGATATCATAAAATTTTCCTTCTTTTGTTCGCAAGTTAATCATTGCAAACCCAACATTTGATGCATCATTAGATACAGAAGTTAATCCAGTATATAAATATACATCATCATTTAAAGCTACGTAATTATAACCAGATGTTGGCTGTAATACGCCTTTTTGTGAAAATATTGTATTAAAAAAACCATTTGTATACTTTCCATAATTTTCTAATTGAGAAATTATTAATTCTGAAGGATAAACACGGTCGACCCATTCAGGAACATCTTTTATATCATAATATTGATGATCACCATTTATAGCATTCACTAATACTGCACCAGTAATATCTTTCCCACCAAATAATCCGATATCATAATTATAGACTGGCGCTATCCAATATGGGATTCCTTTATCATTAATTTCAAAAGCTAAACTATCAAACATAAATGTTGGATAATTAGCTCTTAAATGACGTTGAATTTTACGTCCAAAATGTTCTGACTTAGAATATTTCATCCCTTCATCTAGTTTAACTACCTCAGATTCTTGAGTTACCATATTAACTCTAATATATGCTGGTAACCCATCACTACGGTTTGTAAACCATTTAATAATATTGCTGTATTCTAAAGGTGTTACCCGATATGGGGTATCTTGATAATTTATTTGTTCATAAGATTCATCAACTTCAAACTGTGATACATAATCAACCATCTCACCCATTTTTCGATCTCCAAGCTTAATAGCACTTTCACGATCAACAACTGGAATCGATTGATAAGAAATTGTTTTATTATCTTCATAAAAATCAGCATTTTCATCTAACTTTAATTGTTGTTGATATTTTTTAGCATTAAAAATAGGTGAACTGATTAAAGTACCAACTCCTAAATACACAATTAAAATTGGAATAATTGCTATCAGTACTTTTGATAATTTATCAATATAACCTTTAAATAAACGATAAAGCAAAACAAATAGAAAAAGCAAAAAGCAAAAAAAGCCAACAAACTGCGGTGAACGTAAATTAATTGGTAATAATAACAAATACTCTAAAAAAATACCAATTACTAAAGTAATTATTAATGCTTTCAACAAAGCAAATTTTTTAGGTTGTTTTACAACCTGACTTCTAAAATGAAAATTTTCAACAAAGTTTGAAAATAAATCTTTTATTTTATTCATTGATTAACTCCTTTAAATCCCTTAACAAGTCATCTAACTGTTCAATATTTTGTAATTTAGCACCACTTGCTAATAAATGACCACCACCGTTATATTTTTCAGCTACTTTATTAACTGGATATTTGCGCGAACGTAAACTAACACGCCAATTTTGATCAGCAGTATTTTCAGTAATTGCCATCCAGATATAATATTCTTCAATTCCAGATAACATATTTACATAATCCGAACCGCGTTCACGACTAATTTCTAACATTTTTAAATCTTCATTAGTTAAAATATAATATGCAATATTACCATCAACATGATAATTATTTAAAATAAATTTATTAACATTTAAATCTTTTGCCTTTTTTAAATACATTCGATCATACAAAGATACAATATCAATACCAGTTTCAATTAAAGCACTTGCTGCCTTGAAGGTTCTTTTATCAGTACTTCGATATAAAAAGCGAGCTGTATCACCAATAATACCTAAATATAAAGCTCCTGCTCCAGCTTTTGAAATCTGTAACTTTGTATTTTGATACAGATCCACTACTAGCTGACTTGCAGAACTAGCTGTACTATCTTCAAAGTTAATTTGTCCATAACTATCTACAACTATATGATGATCTATTTTAATTATTTCTTTACACAATTTATAATTTTGATCATCTATTCTTTCTTGATTAGCAGTATCTAAAACAATACCAAGGACATCCTTACTATAATTAACATCTCGATAATCTACTAAAACATCATATTTTGCCACTAATTCAGAACTAAACTCACCACAGACATAGACATTTTTATCAGGATATGTTGTCTTGATTAAATCATACATTCCAAACTGGCTTCCAAAAGCATCAAAATCCGGATTTATATGACGATAGATTGCAATATCATCATATTCTTCTATTTTTTTAACAATTTTATCATACATTTTTTATTCCTCTTTTCATAAAAAGACTATATCATATTTAACTAACTTTATAAACAAAAAAACTCTGATTATTAATCAGAGTTCTATAAACCTAAAATTCTAACAGTATCTCGAGCAATCATTACTTCTTCGTTAGTTGGAATTACCATAACTTCAACTTGAGAATATTTTGAAGAAATAACTCTATTTTCTTTTGATCTTTGATTATTTCTTTCTTCATCTAGATGAACACCTAAAGCACGAGAACAATCATCAATGATCAATCTTCTTAAATATGCAGCATTTTCACCAACACCTGCTGTAAAGGCAATTACATCAACACCACCAAGTTCAACAAAATAGCTTCCAATATACTTAGAAACAATTCTTGCATATAAAAGACTTGTCAATAAAGCTCTATCATCACCTTTTTTAAATAAAGCATTTTCAATATCTCTTGAATCTGATGAAATTCCTGACACACCAAGCATACCTGATTTTTTATTATATATCTCTAATACTTCATCAGCAGTTTTATTTAATTTTTTACACAAATATGGCATAACTGAAGGATCTACGTCACCTGTACGAGTACCCATCATTACTCCTGCTAATGGTGTAAATCCCATTGATGTATCAATACATACACCATCTTCAACAGCTGAAATACTTGCACCATTTCCTAAATGACAAACAATAATTCTTGAATGTTTTGGATTTCCTAGCATTTCAATTACTGTTTGTGATACATATTTATGACTAGTTCCATGGGCACCATATTTACGCACTTTTAAATCAGTATAATATTCATATGGTAATGGATATAAATAGCGTTCTTGATCTAAAGTTTGATGGAAAGCTGTATCAAAAACAAAAACATGTTCAACATCTGGTAAAGCTTTTTTAAAAGCATTATATCCAATGATGTGAGCTGGATTATGTAATGGTGCTAGCTCAGATAATTCTTCTACTTTAGCAACAACATCCTCATCAACTTTTATTGAATCATTAAAATATTCGCCACCATGAACAATTCGGTGACCACAAGCATCAATATCACTTAATTTTTCAACTACTTTACAATCTACTAAAGCATCTAGTAATAGTTGCACAGCAACACTATGATCTTTAATTGGGCATTCTTTTTGATATTCTCGCCCATTATATTTCATTTCAAAATTTCCTTTTTCTTGTCCAATTCTTTCTACTATTCCTGAAGTAATTACTTCTTCACTAGGCATATTGATCAACTGGAATTTTAATGATGAACTCCCAGCGTTTACTGCCATTACTTTTACCATTAATTTTTCCTCCTCGTATATACATATCACTATTATTTTACATAAATTTTTATGTAAACTCAATATATTTTGAAAGCACTTCCATTTTTTTGCGATAAATACAAGAAAAATTAATGTAATAAATATTTCTATATAATAATATAACTAAACAAAAAAGTAGAAAACCCTAGAAGATTTTCCAGGGCTTTCTATAAGTACTTGGATTATTTTGATTGATTAAAATTAGATGAACTCATTTGCTTTTGGCCCATTTCTACTAATCTTTTAGTGATTTCGCCACCAACAGAACCATTAGCACGAGCAGTTGTATCAGGACCTAAATTAACGCCAAATTCATTTGCAATTTCATATTTCATTTGATCAATTGCATTTTGTGCTCCAGGAACAACTAATTTGTTTTTACTAGAGTAACTTTGTGACATTCCTTTCACCTCCTGACACTTATATTTTGTGTCAGTTTTTTTTTAATATACAACAAATATATTTTTTTATTTAATAATAATTATAAAAATAAAAACCCTAGAAACACTCTAGGGTTAATATACTTATTTAGAACGATTATATCCATTTGATGAACTCATTTGTTTTTGGCCCATTTCCACTAATCTTTTAGTGATTTCGCCTCCGACAGAACCGTTAGCGCGAGCAGTTGTATCAGGACCTAAATTAACACCAAATTCATTTGCAATTTCATATTTCATTTGATCAATTGCATTTTGTGCTCCAGGAACAACTAATTTATTTTTACTTGAATAATTTTGTGACATGTATTTCACCTCCTGACAACTATATCTTGTGTCAAAAGTTAAAAAACATACCTGATTTTTTCAATTTTATTTTATTATTTAAAAAATATCATCATTCTTTTTATAATTATCATCAATTATAATTTCTTCAACTGTATCTACACATTCATTTACTAATGTTTCAAAATCAAATTCAGCTTCAAAAGCTTCTGCTTTATAAGATTTTGGTTTAGTAGCTGGTGCTTTAGGTGTAAAGATAGTACAACAATCTTCGTGAGGTCGAATTGAAATTTCATAAGTATCAATTTTAGTTGCAATATCAATAATTTCTAGTTTATCCAAACATAAAACTGGTCTTAAAACTGGTAATTTAACAACTTCATTGATTACTTGCATACTATTTAAAGTTTGTGACGCTACCTGTCCAATACTTTCACCATTGACTAAAGCTAAACAATGATTTTTTAAAGCTATTTTTTCACTAATTCGATACATCATTCTACGCATAACAGTCATTGCATAACTTTCATCACAATGATCATATACGGCTAATTGTAATTTTGTAAAATTTACAATATGAACTTTAATTTTACCATGGGTAAAATGTCTTAACTTATCAACTAAATCTAATACTTTTTCTCTAGCTAGTTCATTTGTATATGGCGGTGCTGCAAAATGAACACATTCAATATCAACACCTCGTTTTAATGTCAAATAACCAGCTACTGGCGAATCAATTCCTCCTGACATCATTAAAAGAGCTTTTCCACCAACGCCAACAGGATAACCCCCAGCTCCTTTTATAATATTATCCATTACATAAATCGCATCATGACGAATTTCAACAGTAACTAAAATATCAGGATGATGAACATCAACCTTTAATTCTTTACTTGTATGATGGAAAACATAAGTAGCTATTTCACGATTAATATCTTGTGATTTACCAGGAAAATTTTTATCAGCTCGTTTGGTATTAATTTTAAATGTTTTACCACTATTATTTTCAATAATCTGTAATACAGCTTTTTTAGCTAATTCCAATTCTTTTTCCATTTTATAAGCAACTGAAAAAGAATAAATACCAAAAACTGTTTTAAGTTTAGCACAAACAGCATCGTGATTAGCACCATTTAAAATAATATACATTCGATCATGTTGTAAATCATATGTTAATTGTTTAAATTCAGCTAAAATTTCTTTAGTATTTTTTAAAAGACGATTAGTAAATAATTTTCGATTTTTACCTTTTGTTGTTAGTTCTCCAAAACGAACTAAAATATAATTTGCTTCCATATATTACCTCTGTTTCTTCAATCTAGCCATACTATCTTGTAAATAATAACAAAATTTATCAATATCTTCTTTACTAGTATGTTCACTAAAACTAATTCTAAGCGCACTTGAACTAATGGCTTCATCTAAATTTAATTGTTTCATTATTCTTGAAATATTACTTGTTTTAGAAGAACATGCACTTCGAGTTGATAGATATATTTCTTTAGTTTCTAAATCATGTAAAATAACTTCTGGCTTATAGCCAAGACACGAAAAATTAATTATAGTATCAATACATACTTTTTCATCACTATTTATTACAACACCGTCAATTTCTTTTAAACATTGACGACAATATTGATTTATTTTTTTTATATGTGCACTTTTTTTATCAAAATTTTCTAAAGCTAATCGCAGTGTTTTTGCAAATACAATATTTGTACATGCATTAGAAGTTCCACCTCGTAATCCAAATTCTTGTTGTCCACCACTAATTAAAGGAACAATTGTTGTTGAACGACGTTTAAACAATAATCCACTGCCCTTTAAACCATAAATCTTATGAGCTGAAAAAGAAGCTAAATCAACATCATTCAAATCAATTGGCAGTTTACCTAAGGCTTGGACCATATCAAAATGTAGTTTAACCCGATCGTGTTTTTTTACAATTTTCTTTATTTTTTCAATCGGATTTATAACCCCAATTTCATTATTAACATACATGATCGATACTAAAATAGTATCATCGCGAATACTATTTTCTAACTGTTCTAAAGAAATACAACCACGATTATCAACTGGCAAATAAGTTACTTCAAAGCCAAAAACTTCTTCTAACTCTTTACAAGTCTCGTATACTGAAGAATGTTCGATTGCGGTCGTTATAATATGTTTACCACGATTTTGATATTGAAAAGCCACACCTTTAATAGCCATGTTATTAGCTTCACTACCACAACTAGTAAAAATAACTTCATCTTCTTTAACATTTAAATAATCACTAATTAATTTACGTGAATGTTCCATTAGACGATTTACTTCGATTCCTTTATCATACATAGAATCAGCATTATAAAAATATTTAGATAATAAATTATGATAAGTATTTAAAACATCTTGATTTAAAGGTGTTGTTGCCACATAGTCTAAATATATCATTTTTACCCCCTATTTTATTATATGCAATTAAAACACAAAGTCATGACTTTTGTCTATAACTTTGTGCCGTTTTTATTAATTAACATCTCATAAGAACCTGGTTTGATTTTTTCAATTATATCTACGGCTGTAGTCAAAGCTTTAGTATACTCACCATTTCGATATAATAATTCTGCTTTAGTTAATTCTGTATTTACTTCTAAAAATGATGTTCGATAACGATTACCATAAATAATGGCATCTTCAACCATCTCTGCTGTAACAATCAAATTATGAACATTATCATATAATTTATAGATAACATCTCTAGCCGCGTCTACTTGAACAGATAGACGATTTAAATCAATTGGACGATGGCGAATGAACTTTAAGATTTCATCAGCTTTTTGATAAGAGTCATTAATATAATCTTTATATGATTCATTAATCATTGGTAAATGATTATTTTTTATTTCTGATTTAATTTCCAATAAAACAATATTAATATTTTCTAATTCATCTAAAGCTCTTTTTTCTTCTAAACGTAATGAATTTTCTAATTCAATATATTTATTTAATTCATCATCAAATGGTTTACAACGTTCAATTAGTTTTTCAAAGCTTTCAATCATAGCACTATATGAAAAATCATTACTTTCAATAACTGTAGTTATTTTTTCTAAATCATCTAAAATTTCTTTGAAATTCTCATAATCTTCTTTTACAGTAATTTGATAATCTGTCAATAAGTAATTTTCTTGTAATTCTTCAAATGAATTAATAGTCTTTTGTAATCCTTCATCTAGATGACCAATATGCTTATAGCAATTATTACGAGCTTCTTCATATAAATTATAAGCATTTTCTTCTTTTTCAAAATCAGCTGCTAAACTATTTATATCATCAGTCATTGTTTCAATAGCACTACCAACATTTTCTAGATCCAAATGTTTAATCGCTTGAATTGTTTTTTCTAAATCGGTATGAATTATATTATAACGTACAGTTGTATCTAATTTTTCAATTGAAAAATTTCTTTCTCGCATCTCTTTGATCGTTTTATTTAATTCATCTAAACGTTTTGGAATATATTTACGAACTATTGAAATATAAGTAGGCAAATCTCTAATATACGTATTTAACAAATCAATATCTTTATCAATTTTATTTGTTGATACTTTAGCATCATCAAAACGTTGTGTATTCATTAACGTTTCTAATTCTACAAAACGTTGATCGATATCTTCGATCATTGCTGGTACTGCTGGAACAAAATCCTCAATTTTAAATCTAACAGCAGCATAGTCGTCAGTTGTTTTACGATATTTTTCTTTTACTTTAATTATTGCCACTCTTTGAACGTTTTCAATTTCCGTAATCACTTCAATTTCTTTCAAAAGATTTTGAGAACGTTTTTCATAGTCAACGATTAACTCTTTTAATTTATTTATATCTTTACGAATTCCTCTTATTTTACGATAAAATAACCGTTCATCAATATCATTCATCAATGGTGCTATTTCATTGCCTTGTAATTCAAGCAATTCATTAAATTCAAGTTCGAATTCTTCATACTTTTCCATTACATCAGGCATATTTTTACCAATTGATTTAATACGCCCTAAACGATATTGAATCGGTAAAGTTTTAATAGCATTCATATCATTTTCTAAATCAACTATTTCTTTGCGATATGACTTTAATTTAACGATCCAATAAACTAGTAAAACCAGAATAATCACTAGTAAACTTACCCCAACAATAATAATATTTTGGGCCCCAAATTGTTCAATTATATTATCTAAAAAGTCCATTATACATCCCTCTTTTTTATTCTTACTAATAAAGTATACCATAACTGCTATATGTTGTCTAAGTAATATCTTAACTGATTTTAAATTTTCTTTACAAGATTTAATAATTTTGTCATATTATAAATATAGATATATTAAATGGAGGATAAAATGAATAAAAAAATATTAACGCCGCTTCGTTCTTATAGTAATGAACGAGTATATTATATTTACAAAGAATATTTACACATGTTTAAAAAACATAATTTTGATGTTATCGCTATTGGTAATATTAGTGATGAAACACTAGATTTTTTGTGTTCTTGTTGTGATGGACTGTTATTAAGCGGTGGCAAAGATCTTGATCCCACATTATATAATCAGTCATTAAACCCTAAAACAAAGAAAGAAGTTTTAGAATTAGAACAGTTAGAAATGCGATTAATAAAAAAGTTTGCCAAATCAGGCAAACCAATTATCGGTATCTGTCGTGGTCTTCAAAGTATAAATGTTGCTTTTGGTGGTACTTTGATTCAAGATATACTAGAAACCAAAAAATATGATAATCATTTACAAGAACAATTTCCTGGTTATCATCATTTAGTAAGAACTAAAGAAAATACTTTAGTAAATAAATATCTTGGCTCTAGTTTTATGACTAATTCCTTTCACCATCAAGCTATCGATCAAGTTGCACCAGGATTCACTATTTCTGCTTATAGTAAAGATGGTATTATTGAAGCAATTGAAAAAGATAATATTATTGCCTTGCAATGGCATCCTGAAAAGATTAATGATGAAATACAAGATCAAATCATGCTTCTTTTTAAAAGTTTATTTGATTAGTTAACTATCTGACTATCTTTTTTATTAGCGACAAACATTGCAATTACCATTAATACCATCGCTAAAAAACGGTTTAAATCGAATGATTCTTGTAATAATAAAGATCCTATATATGTAAAAACTGGATTTAGTCCTAACAAAAAACTTGTTTTAATACTGCCAATTTTTAAAACAGCCTGAAAATAAATAATTTGTATAATAGCAAAACCAATTCCTGAAAATAAAATAAACAATAACCATAAAGATAATGGAATCATATTTAATTGGCTATTATTGTCTATAAAAATATTTAAAATTGTCAATTCAATAAATGCATATAATAAATATTGAAAAGTAAACGGTAAGTTATCATCCTTTTGTAAATGATGTTGCATTATTAAATTACCAAAACTATAAAAAATTATTCCACCAATCATCAAAAGATGACCTAGCGACAATTTTGAAAGATCAAAATTAATCGACATAAAAAAAGCAACACAAGCAATTATAACCGCAATGATTTGATTTTTAGAAATGTGCTGATGATAAAAAAGCCATGCCAACAAAACTGTTACTAGTGGTGCTAATGAATTAATAATCGCATTAGAACTGCCAGATATTAAATTAATTCCTGCAAAAGTTAAAATAAAATTTAATGTAATTGAAAATAGCGAAACAACTATTCCTATTTTAAAGGGATAGTTGTTTAATGCTATTTTTTTATATCTCATAATTAAATATACCGCTATTAATGAAAGCAATACTTTCAAATCAGCTAAAAAAAGCGAAGAAGTATGCTCAAGCATATATCTCATTACTAATACATTACTTCCCCATAAAAAACTGGCAAATATTAACCATCCATATAACATATCTATCACCATTATGTATTATTACCAGTTATTTTCTATTTAAAAAAGATATTTAACTATCAACAATAGTCAAATATCTAATGCTTAACTAAATTCATCTATAATTTTTTGTTTATCTGTTTTAAGCTGTTCTATCAAATCATCGATAGAAGGAAACTTTTGTTCCTTACGGATCCGTTTTAAAAAGATTACTTTTGCCATTTTACCATAAACATCCTGATCAAAATCAAAAATATTAACTTCTAATGATATTTGTTTTAATGCTGTAAAGGTTGGATTATAGCCAAGATTAGCCATACCTAAATATTCTTTGCCATCAATAATTACTTTTGAAGCATATACCCCACCTTTAGGTAAGACATAATTATTAGCATCAACATTAATAGTAGGAAAGCCAATTTTATGACCATTTTTTCGACCGTGGATTATTAATCCTGAAACCTGATAAGGGCGATTTAATAATTTGGTCGCTAACTCTACTTCACCTTGCGATAAAATTTCTCGCAAAAAAGATGAAGATATTTTATGATGTTCATATTCTAACTTGTCAATAACACTGACTTCATAATTATTTTCTTTATATTTAATTAAAAAATTACAATCCCCTTTACCTTGATTACCAAAATGAAAATCAAAACCACATACAACATGTTTTATTTTAGTTTTAATTAGATATTCATCAATAAACTTATCGGGTTCCATACTAGCAAGTTTATTACTAAAAGATAAAACAAATAAATAATCAAAATCATACTTTTTCATAAAATCAATTTTATCTTCTAAACTCATCAACTGTTTAAAATGCTGATTAGATAAATAAGCTTTAGGCTGGACATCAAAAGTTAATAATCCTTTTTTTAAACCAGTTTTATTGCAGATAGAAATCACTTTTTCAACCAGTTTTAAATGTCCTAAATGCATTCCATCAAAAAAGCCTAAAGCTACACAACTATCTTCTAAATCAAATTTTGATTGTTTATTTAAATAAATAACTTCCATTACCACAAACCTCTAATATTTTTTAGATAACCATTACCGTCTGGTCCATAAATAGCTAAAACTTTATTATTTTGATTATAAATAGCTACTTGATGATTAATCTTAGATTTAATCTTTTTACCATGATATATTATATTTTCATCATCAACAACTAACTTAGGATAATTGCTTAATGCTTCTTCCATTGAAAGCATTTCAAACTCGCCATTTTCAATTTCTTCTAAACTATAACTATCGCTCAATGAAAAATTACCTGATTTACTTCTAATTAAACTATACATATGCCCTGGATAATCAAGTTTTTTAGCAATATCAAAACATAATGAACGAATATATGTTCCTTTTGAACAGCCAACTTTAAACTTAACTAAATTATCGACTATCGAAATTAATTCAATGTAATCAATAGTTATAACTCGTTTAGGAATTTCAACCGTTTCATTATTACGAGCATATTCATATAGTTTCTTTCCTTTTACTTTAATTGCTGAATGCATTGGCGGAATTTGTTCTTGTTTTCCGACAAAGCTATTTAAGCAAGCTAGTATTTTTTTATCACTAATTGGTACATATTCTTTAGTTGCTGTAACTTCTCCACTAGCATCATAAGTATCAGTAGCGGTTCCTAAACTTAACGTCGCTATGTATTCTTTATTATCTGCTGTTAAAAACTGTAATAGCTTAGTTGCTTTATTAACAGCAACAACTAAGACTCCTGTTGCATCAGGGTCAAGAGTTCCACAATGACCAACTTTTTTTGTTTTAAAAATTTTTCTAATACGATTTACCACATCGTGGCTTGTCATTCCTGCTGGTTTATTTACTATAATTACTCCATCCATTTTATCACCTTCATCATTTTACCTATCTTTTATCTAAATTGCAAATTATTTATACAAAAGTATTATACGTCAGATTTAACTAAAATATCTTTACTAAATTAAATTTTTTTTATAGAATAAACAAGGTGATAAAAAATGACAATGAAAAAAGTTTTAGGATGTATCCGTAAAGCTGATGAAGAATTTAATTTAATTCAAGATGGCGATAAAATATGTGTGGGCGTTTCTGGTGGTAAAGATTCGACATTACTTTTATATTGTTTATCTTTATATAAGAAATTTTCAACTGTAAAATTTGATGTAATTGGCGTTCACATTGAAATGGGTTTTCCTAATATGGATTTTAGTGAAGTTGATGCTTTTTGTAAAAAAAATAATATTGAATTATATCATGAACCAAGTGATGTCTATGAAATTTTAAAACTTAATAAAACACCTGATGGACGATTACAATGTTCATTATGTTCAAAATTTAAAAAAGCTTTAGTTATTGATGGGGCCAAAAAATACAATTGTAATAAAGTCGCTTTTGCTCATCATGGTGATGATGCAGTAGAAACTTTATTTATGAATATGTTTTATGGTGGTAAAATTGCGACCTTTACTCCTAAAATGTATTTATCTAGAACTGATATGAATTTTATTCGTCCTCTTGTTTATGCCTATGAATCTGATATAGTCAGTGCTGTAAAAGAAGCAAATGTTCCAGTTGTTGTATCTACATGTCCAGCTGATAAACATACCAAAAGAGAAGAATTTAAACAGCTTTTAAATGATTTATATAAAAAATATCCACAAGCAAAAAACAATCTATTAACCAGTCTATCAAACGAAGAAAATACCATGTTATGGCATAAAACACCAAGAAAAAAATAAACTAATATCCAAGGGGTATATCCCCTTTTTTTGTTAGATATTAGTTAAAGGTTTTTGATATAGATTTTTAAAATTAATAGCGATTAATGAAGCGTAGATGTTTAATAATAAATTAGATGAAAAATTATATTCATCATCTAAAAAAATATTTTTATAGACAAAAGAATAGATATCAGTTTTAATGGTAGTAATCAAATAAATCCGTGGTGGATTATTTTTATTGATAATATTTTTTCTTGGTAATATTTTTTCAAAAAACGAACCCGTCGCTGAAAAAACTATTATTAAATCTTGATCAGTAGCATTTTTTAAAATTTGATTTATTTTCTTTGGTTCCATTATTGCAAAAGCATATTTTTTAAACGTCATTAAATCATTAGCCAAAGAAATCATAATTCCTGCTGACTGTTGTAATCCCATTAAATAGACACGTTGATATTTATTTATATCCTGCGTAATTTCATTTA
Source organism: Erysipelatoclostridium sp. An15 (assembly GCF_002160675.1). Lineage (NCBI taxonomy): Bacteria > Bacillati > Bacillota > Erysipelotrichia > Erysipelotrichales > Coprobacillaceae > Thomasclavelia > Erysipelatoclostridium sp. An15. The sequence goes on along the minus strand of NZ_NFLA01000001.1, from coordinate 78,286 downwards.
ATAAAGTTCGATCTAAATGTTTTTTTAATAAAGTCATTTTATCAATCGATTCATCAATAAAATTAATAACATCATCATCAGTAGTTTGTTTAAAAGAATATTTTTGTGATACAGTTTTCCCTGGTTTATAACTACGGATCAAGATTTTTAATGCTAAAAAATCTTCCAATCCAATCTTTCGACAAAAACGACTAATTGACGCCTTAGAAACATTACAAGCCTTAGCAAGTTCAACAGTTGAAATATTATCTAGATCTTGACTATTTTTTATTATATAATCGGCAATAATATAATTTGTCGATCCGGGTTCTTCTTTTTCTATTACAGCAAAAAGTATACTAGATAAATCCATGATTTTCACCTCTTGTTTTAATCATAGCATAATTGCAAACAAAAGAAAAATCTTAGGTTACCCTAAGATTTATTTAAAATACTAGCACCACTAGTTTCAATAACTTCTTTATACCAGTCATAGCTATCCTTTTTAGTTCTTTTTAAAGTTCCGGTACCATCATTATTACGATCAACATGAACAAAACCGTAACGTTTCCTCATTTCACCAGTTCCGGCAGAAACAATATCAATTGGACCCCAATATAAATATCCCATTACTTCAACACCATCTAAAACAGCTTCATAAACATATTTTAAATGATCTTCAATATATTTTTGGCGTTCTATATCATTTATTTGACCATTTTCATCAACTTTTTCATCTAAACCAATACCGTTTTCAACAATAAATAATGGTAAATGATAACGATCATATAAAACATTTAAAACATATCGAATCCCTTTTGGATCAATTGGCCAGCACCATGGTTCAGGTGAACATCCAGTAAGATATGGATTTTCTTTACCCACTAAACCACCAGTATTACCACTTAATGAAACTTCATGATCATATGTTGCTGAACGATAATAACTAAATGAGAAGAAATCAACAGTATGATCTTTTATCAATTGTAATTCTTTTTCATCAGTGACCGGTGTACAATCATGTTCTTGCCAGATTCGTTTTACATAACCTGGAATAATTCCTAAACAAAAGACATCGCCAAAGTAAAAGTTTGCTTTTCTAACTGCATCGTAAGCACCAAAAACATTATCTGGATCACAATTATATGGATATGTTGCTACAGATGAACTTGTAAGCATGCAGCCAACTTTAGCGTCAGGATCAATTTCACGACAAATCTTAACAGTCCATGCGTTAGCAACACAAATATTATAATATGCTTGCCATTTTTCTTTTTCAGTAATTGAACCAATTGGATCGTTTTTATCACTTGGATTAATATTTAAAACACCACCAGCTACCAATGGATTGTTCATCATATTATTTACTTCGTTAAATGTCAACCAGTACTTAACTTTACCTTGATAACGTTTAAAAACTGTTGTTACATAACGATTCCAAAAATCAATTAATTTATGATTGCTCCAACCACCATATTCTGTTAATAAATGTAGTGGTGTTTCATAATGACTTAAAGTTATTACTGGTTCCATTTTTAGTTCAATCATTTTATCAATTAATCGATCATAAAATTCTAATCCCGCTTCATTAGGTGTTTCTTCATCACCATTAGGAAATATTCTTCCCCAAGCAATTGAAGTTCTAAAACAATTAAATCCCATTCCTGCCATTAGTTCTAAATCTTCATTATATCGATGATAAAAATCAATCGCTTCATGAGATAAATAGACTTTATTAGGATCTAATGCCATTTCCCATTTATTTGTAGTATCATTCCATTTTAACCCTGGATCCTTAGAACCAATCCCTACCATAATATCAGTTACATTTGGTTCTTTGCCATCTTCTAACCAGGCTCCCTCACATTGGTTGGCAGCAACTGCTCCACCCCATAAAAAATCTTTTGAAAATTGTTTCATTATTTTTGCCTCCTATATACTAATAAGATATCAGAATTATATATAAGAAAGTTATTTTTTTCATATTTTGTTCACTTGTTTCACAAAATGAAAAAATCATGGTTTCCCATGATTTTATAAATGTTTAATTACAAAATAATTCTTTTTACCACGACGAATTACAGTTGCTTCATTGCCAAAAGCATTAGCTTTACTTACTACAAAGTCAACATCTTTAATTCTTTCACCATTAACTAAAATAGATCCACCATTAACAAATTCGCGAGCTTCACGTTTACTTTTAGCACCACCGCAAGTAATTAAAGCATCTAAAATATTTAAATCTTCATTCACTTCAACACTAGGTACACCTGCAAAACATTCTTTTACTTGCTCTAAAGTTAATGATTGAATTTGTCCAGAAAATAGCATTTTAGAAATATTTACAGCTTCTTCATATGCTTCTTTACCATGCAAGAAAGTAATTACTTCACGTGCTAAAGCTTGGTGTGCTTCTCTTAAATGTGGTTGTTTTTTGTTCTTTTCTTCTAATTCCATTATTTCTTCTGGAGTTAAGAAAGTTAAGAATTTTAAGTAATCAATTACTTTATCATCTTCTGAATTAATAAAGAATTGGTACATTTCATATGGTGATGTCTTTTTACGATCTAACCAGATAGCTTTACCATTAGTTTTACCAAACTTAGTTCCATCACTTTTAGTTAACAATGGCATTGTAAATCCATAAGCTTCTTTACCATCTTTTTTTCTAATCAATTCAATACCAGCAGTAATATTTCCCCATTGATCTTGACCAGCTACTTGCATAACACAATTTTTATTATTATATAACCATTCAAAATCTAAAGCTTGCATAATCATATATGAAAATTCTGTATATGTGATTCCGGCATCTAAACGACGTTTTACGATATCTTTATTCAACATATAATTTACATTGAAATATTTACCATAATCTCTTAAAAAATCAATAAAGTTGATATCTTTAGACCAGTCATAATTATTTACTACTTCAAAACCAAAAATATCTTGTGCTTGTTTCTTTAAACATTTGAAATTATGTTCAACTGTTTCTTTAGTAATCATTGGTCTTTCTGTATCTGGTTTAGGATCACCAATCAAACCAGTTGCTCCTCCAACTAATAAAATCGGATTATGCCCAGCTTCTTTTAATCTTTTAGAAATCAAAAATGATGAAAAATGACCAATATGTAAACTATCACCAGTAGGATCTGTTCCAATATAAAAAGTCATACCACCATTATTTAACTTTTCTTCTAAATCTGGTGAACTAACATCTTTAATTAGTCCACGCCAAACTAATTCATCATAAATTTTCATTAATAAAATCCTCCCTATATAAAATAAAAGAGATTTCATCCTAAAGGACGAAATCTCGCGGTACCACCTTTATTCATACATCTAGTATGCTCTTGATATTGATAACGGAATTACCCGTCTAGACTTTTCATCTAGAGACTCCAGAGTGTATTCATCAGTAGTACATCCTTGTTTCCACCAGCCACAAGGTCTCTTAAATGCCTATTTTGACTACTATTTTCCTTCAACGTCGTAATAGAATTATATGCTAAAAAAAATATTAAGTCAACCCGATTATAAAATTAAGTTTTAATATCTTTGTCATAGTTTATCTGTTCTGTGAGGTCAAAAATATACTTATTAATTTAACTGCTTTTATATTTATGAGATTTGCATATAAATTCTAGATCCATAATCACCTGGTCGCATATCTTCCTCGGTTATTGGTACTTCTGTAAAAGTGATCTTTTTTTCTTTAGTAATACCATTATTGTATTTAATTTCCATTTTAATTTGATAATTTAAAAGTTCATCTTTAATAAATCTTGTCATATTTTTTTCATTTTTATAATATGACAATTCATCTTTTCCATATGAAAAACTAGTTACTATTTGCATTTTTGATTGATTATCAAATTGTTTATCATATGGCATCATTAATTCTTTTTTGTGGTTGATCCTAATCCAGTAAATCCAGCCATACTCTTTTATTGATTCTTGGCTAAAGTTTGTTTCTGCCATTTTTTTATCATATTCAATCGACATATCAAAAGAATTATCATTATAATATTGTTCTAAATCATCTGCAAAATTATATTTTTCCTTAAACATGTTAAGATCCTTATCTCGAAACTCGTTAAATTTTTTTAAAACAGTATTACCATTGTCTTCTTCGATTAATTTATTATAATCTCCCTGGAACTCATCAAACGACTCTAAAAGATAAAAATTCAAACTATCACCATTTACAACAGAATATGTTATCTCTTTAATATTATCACCAGTAATAACTATATCAAATGGTAAATATGATTTACCATTAAATCCACTTTCATCACTGTTTATTTTATTACTAACTCTCCACGATATTCCAAACATATCTTCAGTCATATCAATTTGTACTGGTTTTTCTATATTATAATTTTGTTCATTTGCATAAACATTGGTTATAAAATAATCTGAATCAATATTAGTTGTTTCTTTTACATTTTCATCTTTTCTTAAACTAAAAATACCAATTGTTAAACAAATCACTACCGGTACAGCCAAAAATTTATAATACCTTTTAGGATTTTTTTTGCTTTTTAAACACATATCCAATTTTTGTTCAGGAATTATAATACCATCTATAACTTTCTTTAAATCATCTTGTTTCATTTTATATCTTCCCATTCTATTTTTAATTTTTCTCGTTCTCTTTTTAATCTTTGTTTAACCGCAGCTTCTTTAATATGTAATATTTTAGCTATTTCCTTAATTTTATATCCTTGATAACAATACAGATATATAACACCCTTATATTTTGGTGCTAATTTAAATACTAGTTCTTTAAGTTGAATGTCGACATTTTCATTACAATAATATTCTTCATTAAAAGAAGTTACATTTCTTTTCCAATAACTTTTTAAATTATTCTTGCATAAATTAATACTTACTCTTAATAGCCAGCGTTTAAGATGCTCTTCATCATTAAATTTCTTTTGTTTCGATAATTTTAAAAAAGTGTTTTGAACTACATCCAAGGCATCTGCTTCATTTTTCAAGTACAAAAAAGCTGTTTTATATACCATTTCCCGATACCGATAAAAAATTGATTCAAGCGCTTCATTATCCATGAATATCCTCCCTTCACCTAATAAACAATTCAAATCCTTAAATAGTGACAAATAATAAAAAAAGACTTTCTTTACGAAAGCCTAATCATCTTTTGTTGAATCACGTTTAATAAACATGTGCTGTACTGCAATTTCTTTTGATTCAATTTCTTCATCTTGTAAAAACTTAGTTAAAAGTCTAACTGCTAATGCTCCCATATCATAAACTGGAACATTCATTGAAGATAGAGTTGGTTTACACATAATCGAATAACTAGTATTCAACATACCAACTACTTCCATTTCATCTGGAATTTTAATTCCATTTTCTTGAGCTGCATTAATTACAGCAACACCATCTTTGTCATAACCACAAAATACTAAATCATGTTTATGAGTTTTAAAATATTCGATAAAGTTTGGATATGTGTTTTCATAATGACTTGAACTTGTTAGAATCTGGTTTGTTGTAAATTCCTTGTTATGCTTTTTATATGTTTCTTTAATTCCTTCAATAATTTCATCACTTTTAATTAAATTTTGTTTTGGTAAAATATAAATAATATCATCTTTACCACGATTTAAATAGCGATCAACAATTTCCTCAGCTGCCTTTTTAACATCAATATAGATTGATCCAATATTTTCACCAGAAATCTTTTTACCAATAACTACAATTGGTAAATTGTATTTAACAATTGAATCAATAGTTTCATCAAGATTATCGTTGTTAAAAAGTATTACACCATCAACACGTGATTTTACTAATCGTTCAGTAACATCAGCAACAGTATTTTCATCACCAATATCATCTGTAGTATACATGTTAATATTGTAATCTAAATGTCTTCCGGTATCACCAATTCCACCAATCATATCTTTAACATGGGCAAACAATGATTGCGGAAAAACAATTGCAATTGTTGTTGTTTTACTCGTCGCTAAGCCTCTTGCTATATCATTTGGTTTAAAATCTAGACGTTCAATTACATCCAAGACTTTTTGCTTTGTCTTTTCTCGGACAACATTAGACCCGTTAATTACCCGAGAAACAGTCGCAAGAGAAACTCCTGCTTCTCTTGCAACATCATAAATAGTAACTTTTTTCATTAGTCTTTTAGATCTTCAATGATAACATCTAATTCATCTTCGATGTCATCAATTACACCATCAAATTCATCTACTTCGTTAAAATCCTGGTCTTGAATTTTTGTCTTGATTTCTTTTAATTTAGTAGTTACTTCATTACTTACTTTAGTAACTGATTCTTTAAAATTAGCATATTCTTCACTAGATTTAACTGAAACAGCTAATTCTTCTAATTTTGATTTTACTTCATTAATTTTTTTTCCAGCGTTTTCTTTAAACTCATCAGCATCAAATTCATCAATAGCTAATTTAATTTCATCAATTGTATTATTGATTAATTCTTGAATATCTTCTTTTGAGATATTTTGTGCTTTATCATATAAATCTTTTGATTTATCCTTAATATCTTTTCTTAATTCACTACCTTTTTTTGGAGCACATAACATTCCAATTACGGTTCCAATTCCAATTCCAGCAATTAATTTACCTAATTTCATTTTTTATTCACCTTTCTAAAACAATTTTCTAATAAATCTAATAATCATACCAAATGGGCTAAATTTTGGACGTTCAGGATCAAAGATACTTGCGATAGTTTCAACTGGTACATTCAATAAATCTAGCTTGTATGTAATATCATCCATTACTTTTTCTGCTTTATTTATCGTACTTTGCGCCATTTCAACAGTTTCACCAACTTGTTTAACTGTAGTAGCTGAACGCAATAACAAAATACCTAATGTTACTAGAGCAAATGCACCAGCCAAAATTAAGACACAATAACATATATCGATTGCAGTCATAGCATTACCTCAACTTTCTAAAAATCATTATAACATATTTCTAAATTCTTACATAGATTTTTTTGCGGCAATAACTTTTTCTTCTAGTTTATAAATATCTTTACTAGACATAAATAAGAACACAACATTATCATATTTAGCTAATTCTTTAGCTGCTTCGTCGTCTTCACCGATTACTTTAGAACGAGGTAAGTTTTTAGCAATATCGTAAATATCAATATCGATGCCTTCCTCTTTAACCGCATTTTCAGGGAATGGACAAAAATATGGATAATCCGCTAAATCCATCGCCTGAGCAAACTCAACAGCAAATCGAGCTCCTCTTGAATAACGATCTGGCTTAAACACAGCTACGATTTTTTTACCAGGATATCTAACCCGAGTAGCTTCAATTACATATTTAATTGCTGTTGGATGATGAGCATAATCATCAACATATATATTGTTACCAACTTCAGTAACTGTATACCGTCTTTTAGTACCTTCAAATGTAGCCATTTTTTCTTGCATATATTCATAGCTCATATTTTCTAAATATCCAAGAGTAATAATCGCTAATGAATTATATAACATATGCATTCCATAATATGGCAAATTAAAATGTCCAAATAATTCATTATGAATATATACATCAAATGACAATCCATCATGGTTTTCAATTACATTGACTGCTCTAACATCATTATTGTCATTTAAACCAAATCTCATAACTCTTTTTTTGAAATTGATTTTTTTGATATTTGGATCATCACCCCATACAATTACTGTATCTTTAACTTGATTAGCAAATTTTTCAAAAGATTCAATATATCTTTCTAGATTACCAAAGTAATCAACATGATCTAATTCAATATTATTGATAATTGCATATTGTGGATAATAATGTAAAAAATGATCTTGGAATTCACAAGATTCGGCAATAAAATATTTACTATCTTTAGTTGCATAACCAGTACCATCACCAATTAAAACGGTAGTTTTCGCAAAATCTTTAAATAAATGATAAGCCATACCCGTAGTAGTTGTTTTCCCATGAGTACCAGCAATACTGATAGAAATAAAGTTTTCCATGAATTTTCCTAAAAATTCAAAATAACGATAACATTTAACATTTGGATTTGCTAGTGCTGCTTTTACTTCTTCATGGTCATCACCAAAAGCATTTCCAATTATAACTGTATAGCCATCTTTAATGTTATTTGGATCAAAAGAATAAATAGGGATATTTCTCTTTCTTAATTCATCTTCAATAAAAATATATTTATCAATATCACTACCACAAACATCATTTCCTAGTTCATGAAGGATTTCGGCTAATGGCGCCATCCCTGAACCTTTTATACCTATAAAATAATACATATTGTCACCTCACCATCTCATTTTAGCACAATTTATGATAAATGTATTTAATAGTCAAGAAAAAATTATTACTTTTTAATGATAGAAAATGATTAAAAGTATTAAACTTTTAATCATTTACAACTATTAAATCCTTAGAATAACTATTTAATACTTGGCATCCATCTTTAGTAACTAAGACTAAATCTTCAACTCGAACACCAAATTTACCAGGTAAATAAACACCAGGTTCAATAGAAAAAGTCATTCCTTCTTTAACTTCTAAATCAAAATTAACTGAAACATCACCATATTCATGAACATCTCTACCAATGAAATGTCCTAAACGATGATTAAATTCTTTTCCATATCCAGCTTCACTAATAATATCACGTGCTGTTTTATCAATGTCGCAAAGTTTTACGCCAGGTTTGATCATTGCTTCAGCTGCTTCATTAGCCTTACGAACTAACTGATAAACCTTTTTAGCTTCTTCGCTAACTTCTTTGTAAAATACTGTTCTTGTCATATCTGAACAATAACCATGGTATTTACAACCCATGTCAATTATTACACTATCTCCTGGTTTTAATTGACTGTCATCATTTTCATGATGAGGATTAGCACCGTTAGCCCCAAAAGCTACAATTGGCTCAAAACTATTTCCAGAAGCGCCAAGTTCTTTATAAATATCTTCTAACTGATCAGCAATTTGTTTTTCTGATAAACCAGTACCAACTAATTTGATAATTTTGTCAACTGCTTTATCATTGATTTTACTTGCTTCAATCATTAATTCTTGTTCTTCTTTATCTTTGACCATTCGAACATAATCAACACATTTAGAACCATTGACAAATTTTGTATCTGGCATCTTTTCCATTAAACTAAGTAAAAAGTGAGCACTCCAATGTTTATCGACACCAACAGTTTTAGCTCCAGCTATTTTACTTGCGATACTAGCTGTTGGATCATCGGTATCACTATGCCATGCAATTTCAATTCCTAAATCATTTTCCACAAAGAATAGTTTATTGAAAAATAAACAATGATCACCATTAGCCCCTAGCATTAAAACATACATTCTTTCTCCAGGATTATTAACATAATTAATTAAATAATCAATTGATGATGGTTCACTAATTAATAAATAATCTAGATTATTTTCTTGCATGTTTTTTACAACTTCATTAATTCTTTGCTTATTCATCTTCAATCACCGCAATCTTTAATTCGTCTAATTGTTCTTGATCAACAACACTTGGAGCCTTAGACATTGGACAAACTGCACTAGCATTTTTAGGGAAAGCAATTACTTCACGAATATTTTCACTACCAGTTAAAATCATTGCTAAACGGTCTAATCCTAAAGCAAAACCACCATGAGGAGGTGTTCCATATTGGAAGGCTTCTACAAACCATCCGAATTGACTTTCAATTCGTTCTTGAGTAAATCCTAATGCTTTAAAAGCACGTTCTTGTAAATCTTGTTCATAAATTCTTTGAGATCCACCACCTAATTCAAAACCATTTAAAACAATGTCATAAGCATCAGCTAAACAATGAGCTGGATCATTTTCAATTTTATCAATATCTTCTTCTTTAGGTCTTGTAAATGGATGATGTACTGCATAATAACGATTAGTTTCATCATCAAATTCAAACATTGGGAAATCAACTACCCATAAATATGCAAATTCATTTGGATCATATAATTTTAATTCCTTACCTAAATGATTACGTAATGCTGCAAGAGAACTACAAACAACATCATATTTTACATCACTTACAAATAACAATAAATCATCATCATTAGCAGCCATTGCTGTTAATAAACGTTCCATTTGTTCATCGTTAAAGAATTTAGCAATAGGACCTTCCCCTTTACCATTTTTAACTTTTAACCAGGCTAATCCTTTAGCTTTATATGTTTTTACAATATCTGTTAATTTATCAATAGCTTTACGAGAAAAATTATTAGCTTGACCTTTAACATTAATACCTTTTACATAACCATTAGCTTCTAACGCTGATTTAAAGACCATAAAATCAACATCTTTAACTGTTTCATTAAGATTTACTAATTCTAAACCAAAACGAATATCAGGTTTGTCGATTCCATATTTTTCCATAGCTTCATGCCAAGTCATACGAGGTAATGGCAATGAAATTTCAATTCCTTTGACATCTTTCATTACTTGAGCAATCATTTGTTCTCCTAAAGTAATGATTTCATCAGTTGTCATAAAACTCATTTCAACATCAATTTGAGTAAATTCAGGTTGACGGTCAATACGTAAATCCTCATCTCTAAAACAACGAGCAATTTGATAATATCTTTCAAATCCAGCAACCATCAATAATTGTTTAAATAATTGTGGTGATTGTGGCAAAGCATAAAATGAACCATTATGAACCCTTGAAGGAACTAAAAAGTCTCTTGCTCCCTCTGGTGTTGAACGATTTAAATATGGTGTTTCAATATCAATAAAATCATGTTCATCTAAAAAATTACGAATACTGCGTGTAATTTTATGACGAGTAATTAATTTTTCTTGCATTACTGGTCTTCTTAAATCTAAATAACGATATTGCATTCTAGCATCGTCACTAGCATCAGTTTCATCAGTTGTATAAATTGGGGTAACTTTTGCTGTATTGATAATATCAATACTAGTTACTTCAATTTCAATATCACCTGTTGGTAAATTAGGATTCTTAGAACTTCTTTCAATTACTTTTCCAACAACGTGTAAAACATATTCATTTTTTATTTCACGAGAAATTTCTTCCATTGATTCATTTAATACAATTTGTGTAATCCCATAACGATCACGTAAATCAATAAAAACTAAAGCTCCTAAATTTCTCTTTTTAGCAACCCAGCCTTTTAATTCAACTGTTTTACCAACATCACTAATTCTTAATTCACCATTATTGTGAGTTCTATTCATGACTATGTCCCTCCATATGATCTTCAATATACGCTACAATATTTTCAATTGGTACTACATCTTGTGTTTTTGAATGAGTACATTTAATATTTACAACTTCTTGTTCAACTTCTTTATCACCAATGATCATTGCAAAATGACTATTTAAACGATCAACAGTTTTAAATTGAGCCTTCAATGAGCGATCTTGATAATCCATATCAACAGTAAATCCATTAGCTCTTAACATAGTTGTAATTTGCATTGCTAAATCTTTAGCAGCTTTACCTAATGGCATAACATAAACATCTAAACCATCTTCTTCTTGTAACTGATCATCCATAGCAATTAATAATCTTTCCATACCAAAAGCAAAACCAACACCTGGAGCTTCTGGTCCACCTAATTCTTGAACTAAACCGTTATAACGACCACCACCGCCAACAGTTGAACCAGCTCCTAAACGAGGATCATCAGAAATAACTTCAAATACTGTATGACAATAATAATCTAAACCTCTAACTAAATTAGGATCAACTACATATTCAATTTCTAATTCGTCTAATAGTTGACATACTTTTTCAAAATGAGCTTTACTATGTTCATTTAAATAATCTAATGTTTTTGGTGCTGTAGCCATCGCTGGATGATTACGATCGACTTTACAGTCGAGAATTCTAAGCGGATTAGCTTCATAACGATTTTTACAATCACTACATAATTCATCTAAATATGGCGCAAAGTGAGCTTTTAACGCTTCACGATAAGTATCACGACTTTCATTATCACCTAATGTATTAATATGTAGTTTAACACCCTTTAACCCTAAAGCTTTAACTAAAGTTACAGCCATTGTCATACATTCAACATCTAAATATGGTGATTCATAACCAATCATTTCTACCCCAAATTGATGGAATTGTCTTTGACGACCATTTTGAGGTCTTTCATAACGAAACATTGGACCAATATAATATAACTTACTAATTTTATCAGGATTAGCATACATCTTATGTTCAACATATGCTCTAGCTACTCCAGCTGTTCCTTCAGGACGTAAAGTAATAGAACGCCCTTTTTTATCAGCAAAAGTATACATTTCTTTACTAACAATATCTGTTGTATCACCTACTGAACGGCAAAATAAATCAGTATGTTCAAAGATAGGGGTTCTAACTTCTTTAACATTATAATTAGCACAAATTGTTCTAATTAGCTGTTCTAATGTTTGCCATTTATTACTTTGTTCTGGCAAAATATCTACAGTTCCACGTGGCGCTTTATAATTCATCTTTTTCCCTCCTTAATAATATAAAAACGTCCTTAAAAATAAGGACGTTAACTAACGCGGTACCACCTTAATTCGTGTTTTTTGACACGCACTCTTGTCTTAACGCAACAAACGTTTACTCCTACTGTCTTTCAAAGTAACTCCTCCCAAGTGTCCCATAATCTTCTTTTAAATACTTTCACCAGCCGTATTTTCTCTACATAAAAGAATTAATTATTTAATCTTGTTCATCGGATTAAAATGATTATATATAAAATTTTAAAAAAAAGCAACCCATATTAATTTTGAGTTACTTTTTTATTTAAAATTATCAGTAAATAAATAAAAATCTCTCATTTATCAACTAATGAATAATTCTTTTTATTTCATAGATTCCCTGGATACGATCAATATTATCAATTGCTTGTTGTAATCTTGAAGCATCCTCAACAGATATTTTCAATTTTATGATTGCTTTCATATCTACAACATCCGCATTAATTTTTAAAATATTGATTTTCATTTGTCCAAGAGCCGTTACAACATCATTTAACAAGTTAGGACGATCCAACCCAACAATTTCTAAATCAGCTTGAAATCTCATAGTAGTAATTGATGCAAAATCCCAATAAACATCAATTAACCGAGCTTGAATATCCGGCTGCTGGATATTAGGACAATCTTTTCGATGAACTTTAATTCCTTGTCCTTGAGAAACAAAGCCGATAATGTCGTCACCGGGAATTGGATTACAGCACTTAGATAATTGAATTTTAAGACCATCGATTCCTTTTACAACTACCCCAGAACTATTTCTAGCTGATTGCATCCTTTCATTAGCTTGATTATTACGTTGTAGCATTTTAGAAATACTATCAAAAAAGCCAGATTTTTTAGGAGCAACACGATCAAGAACATTCATAACCGGTAAACTTTTCTTACCAATGAAATATAAAATATCATCAAAGCTACGAGCTCCAAAAGATCCTAAAAAAGTCTTATAAGTATCACTATCCATATATTTCTTTTCATCTAAGCCACGTTTACGAATCTCATCGCGAAGAATTTTACGACCATCTTCAATAACATCTTTTTTAGTTTCGGCTTCACGTTTAGCGATAAATTGACGAATTTTATTTCGAGCACCAGCTGTTCGTACAAATTTTAACCAGTCTTCACTTGGACCTGGTGATTGTTTATTTGTTTTAATTTCTACAACATCACCAGTTTTTAATTTTGTATCAATTGGCACCATAACATTGTTTACTAAAGCGCCAACTGCTTTATGACCAACTTCAGTATGAATACGATAAGCAAAATCAATCGGTGTAGCCCCATTTGGCAATTCAACGATTTTTCCTTGTGGTGTTAATACATAAACATTTGCTTCAAAAATATCATGTTTTAATGAATCATAATATTCTTTAGCATCACCATCTTTAATATCATCACTTAAAGAAATAAATTCACGTAACCATTGCAGCTTTTCACCAATTTCCTGTTGTTCTCTTTTAGATGAATACCCACGGTTTTCTTTATAGCGCCAATGAGCAGCTATCCCAAGTTCTGCTAACTCATCCATTTCTTCAGTTCTAATTTGGATTTCAAAAGTATTACCATCTTCACCAATTACAGATGTATGCAATGATTGATACATATTAGGTTTAGGCATTGCAATATAATCTTTAAAACGACCTGGAATTGGACGATATTGATCATGAATCAACCCTAAAATACTATAACAGTCCATCTTATCTTTAGTAATTATTCTTAAAGCATATAAGTCATATAGTTCATCAAAACGTTTCTTTTTTACAAACATTTTTTTATAAATACTATAAATCGACTTAGCTCGTCCTAAGATTCGATATTGATAGTTATTTTCTTTCAGCATTTTTTCAACTGAAGCCATCATCTTAGCAACAGATTCTTTACGTTCTTCTTGTTTAGTTGCTAATAATTTAGATATTTCATTATAAGCAATCGGATCTAAATAATACAAACTTAAATCTTCTAATTCCGTTTTAATATCATTAATCCCTAAACGATGAGCAATCGGTGTATAAACCTCTAAGGTTTCTCGCGAAATCTTTTTTTGTTTTTTAGGTGGCATATACTGCAAAGTTCGCATATTATGCAACCGGTCTGCAAATTTAATTAAAATAACTCGAATATCTTTAGCCATCGCAATGTATATTTTACGATGATTTTCTGCATAGACATCAGCTTCATCTTTAAATGGCATTTTACCAATTTTAGTAACTCCCTCTACTAGACTAGTAATCTCTTCACCAAATTGATCAACCATTTCTTCATGGGAAACGCCACAATCTTCCATGACATCATGTAATAAACCAGCAGTTATTGTTGCCGGACCGGTTTGTAAAGTAGCCAAAATATAAGCAACCCAAATTAAATGATTAGTATATGGTTCCCCGCTTTTTCTTTTTTGTCCAGCATGTTTTTCCATAATATAATCATAAGCACGATTGATTAGAGCAATGCTGTCTTGATTTGTAATATATTTACCACATACTTCTAAAACATCATCAATTGTTACGGTATCGCCAGCTCCTTTAAACTCTGCCATATTTTCACCCCCCTATTATTAAAAAAGAGAGTAACTCTCTTTTTTAATACTTTAACATTGAATAAACATTATAACCTTGAAGACGTTTACGTCCTTCTAAAGCTTCTAATTCAATAAAAAATGCAATTCCAGCTACTTTTCCGCCTAATCGTTCAACTAATTTAACTGTTGCTTCAACAGTTCCTCCAGTAGCTAGTAAGTCATCAACAATAATAACATTTTGTCCAGGTAAAATACTATCAGCATGCATAAATACTTCATTAGTACCATATTCTAAATCATATTTTTCACTTATAGTTTCCCGTGGTAATTTACCTGGTTTTCTTACAGGTACAAACCCTGCATTTAACTGGTAAGCAACTGGGCATCCAAATAAAAAACCTCTTGCTTCTGGTCCAGCTACAATATCAGTTTTTACACCAAGATCATTAGCCCAAGCAACGAAACGATCAATTGCTTCTTTATAAGCATCTTTATCTTTTAATAACGGTGTAACATCTCTAAATAAAACTCCTTCTTCAGGAAAATCCTGGATATCCGCAACATATTTTGATAAATCCATCTCTATTCCTCCACAATCATATCCTATGATTAACAATTATAACATTTTTATAGTCTAATTAAAACCATTTATATCTTCGATAATTAAATTAACTGATTCGATATTATTAAAAACATTAATACTAAATTTCCCGATAACATCAATACTTTTTACATTTTTATATTTATCATATAAATCTCCGTGATTAAAAAACAATGCTTGACCTCTAGTTTTAGGTAAATCTAAATCAAATCTTATATGTTTACCATTTGAAAGAGCAGTTACTTTACTTACTGGCAAATTAGCTACAAAAAAGCTCATTTCCTCATTTCCCTTACCTAAAGGTTCTAATAGCTGTAACTGTTTTACATTATTTATTTTAATTTCATTAATCTCTACAGCAATAACATCAACAGGGGGAGTTTGATAGTTTGCAAGTAATTGATCAAGATATATATCTAAACGCTCTTTTAATTTTTCAACATTATCTATACTTACACTAAAACCACCAGCTAAAGCATGACCACCATAACTGTCTAAAACATCTTGAACTTGTTCAAAAATCTGATTCAAAGGAATTCCTTCAATTCCTCGAGCACTACCTTTATACATATTTTTATCACTATCAAAAGTCATGACAAAACTAGGTCGATTAAATTGATGCGTATACTTTCCAGCAACTAATCCTATTAAACCTTCATGTAATTCACTTTGATAACAATATAAATACTGGTCATTTGGTTTAAGTGTTGAAAGAACCTGCTTATATTGCTGATTAGTCATGTTTTGTCTTTTTGAATTAATTTCAACAGCTTTTTGACTTACAGCTTTCAAAATACCAATTGAAGCATCCTGACGAAAATATTTAACTAAATGATTAGGACTAACGATTTCACTTAACCGTCCAAAAGAATTAATTTTAGGGGCAATTGTATAACCTATTTTAGTGACATCATAACCAGAACTATTACCTAACAATAATTCTAATTGGGGATATTTATTATTTTTCATAAATAATAATGCTCGTTTTACTAAAGCTCGATTTTCATCTAATAAAGGCATCATATCTGAAATTGTTGTTATGGCTGCCAAACAAAATAAATATTGATCATGTTTGTTTAATAAAGCACTGGCTAGTTTATAAGCAACAAATCCACCGGAAATCTCTTTAAAAGGATAATCTGGTGATATTTTTGTATGAATAATTGAAAAAGCATCAGGCAATTCATCATCATAATTATGATGGTCAGTAACAATGACATCAACACCTAACTCATTAGCTCGTTCTATTGCATCATAAGCTTTAATACCATTATCTACAGTAATTATCAAACTATAATTTTTACTTGCGATCTGTTCTACCCTATTTACATTTAAACCGTACCCATCTTCTTGACGATTAGGAATATGATATCCTACTTCAATACCTAGTTGTCTAAAAGCGTCAACTAAAATAGCAGTCGCTAAAATCCCATCACAATCATAATCACCATATATACAAATTTTTTCTTGATTTTCAATTGCTTCTTGAATTCTCTCTAAAGTTATTTCAGCTTCAGAAAACAAAGAAAAATCATGATACATCAAACGATTAGATAACATTAATTCAATATCTTGTTTTGAATATTGTTTATAAGCAAATATTTTTGCAAGCAATGAATTAATCTGATATTCCTGCATATAATCTTTATAGTCCAAATCATTTATAATTCGCCAGTTCATAGAAACTCCTTTCAAATAAAAATAGTTGCAATGCAACTATTTTGAAATAAAATCCGAAAAATCATTTATACTCAAATGCGATGCTTCTTTAACTACTTGTAAACTTAAATAGTCAAAAAGCTCAGAAAAGTTTAAGTTCATAATATCATCAACAATCTCGCACATTGGAATTGAATCACGTTGTTTCCATTTGCATTCAAATAAATAATCTTTTATTTGTTGTTCAGTAATATTATGAATATCATGTTGTCTAAAATCACGGGCTTTTAATTTAATTAAAAAATTTAGGTCTCTTTTATTAAATTTAAAATCATTACCAGTTTTCACTATTAGCCCTCCGTTTCAAAAGTCACTTACATATTATATGACAAATTTCATCAGAAAGGAAGTGCTTTATGAAAAGAAAACTAATAAATTCTTTCATCATTCTTTCCGCAAGTTCTGCGATCACTAAACTATTTAGTATCCTTAATCGGATGATTTTAGCACGACAATTATCACAAGAAGCAATGGCTTTATATTTTCTAGTTATGCCTACTGTTTCTTTATGCATAACTTTAGGACAGCTAGGCATTCCTTCTGCTGTTTTTCGTCTTATTGCCAATCCTAAATACAATAATAAAAAAATAATCATTTCAGCAATAACTATTAGTCTATTTGCGGGTATCATAGTAATTAGTGCCCTGTTATTTTCTAGTCAATTTATAAGTCATAATTTATTAAAAAATGATGATGCTTTTTATCCACTACTATCACTAATTTTATTTATCCCACTAGTTGGAATAAGTGGGATTATTAAAAATTATTTTCTCGCTAAACAAAATGTATTTTTAGTTGCTAAAGCGGGTTTTATCGAAGAAGCAGCACGTTTAAGTTTTAGTTATATCATGATCAAATCATTTTCATATTTAGCTAACAATTATTTAGTAACTTTTGCAATGCTTGCTATGTCTGTTGGCGAACTGGCTTCTATTATCTATTTACTTACAAGATTAAACAAAAAACATTTAGTTATTTTAAACAAACAAGAATTAGCAGCTAATTTACAAATTAAGGATATGCTTAATATTGCGATGCCTTTAACCGGCTCTAGACTTTATCAATGTTTAATCAGTTTTTTAGAACCAATTGTCTTAGTTTATGTTTTAAGTAAAATCGGTTTAGATAAAACCACAATTCATAATCAATATGCCATAATTAGTGGTTATGTTATTTCCTTACTTGTAACACCAACATTTTTTAACGGGGTGATTTATCGTTTAATTTTACCTATTATTACTAATGATGTTGCCTATCATCAAATCAAAGCAGCTCGCTATCACCTTTTAGTTGCCTTAATAGGAAGTGTCATGATCAGTATTCCATTTACCTTGATTTTTTATTTTTTTCCGAAAAATTGTTTACAACTTCTATACAATACCACAAGTGGTGCCAATTATCTTAAATATATGGCAATTCCATTTACGATCTACTATTTAGGTACACCACTAAGTGCTCTTTTACAGGCTCTAAATAAAAATAAAGCAATGTTTATTATCAGTATTATTCAATCCACCTTACAAATAATATTAATATTTATTCTTAGTCCGTATTTAAAAGCATTTAGTATTGCCATTAGTACTTTAATAGGGATTATTTTTTCAACAATTGCTTCAATGATCATTTGTTACAAATATCTGTTTATTGAAAACAAATAAAAAAAGTCCAATCATTTTGGACTTATTTATTTTGACTATGTAACCATTTAGAAAAAAGAGCTAATCCAGCTTCAATATCTTCGCTTTTATTAGCAAAGCCAAAACGAAGATGATATTCATTACCAAAGCAGGCTCCAGGAACAAAAAATACTCCAGTATCTTTTTGTAACTTTTCACATAACTCTCTTGATGGTATTGGTAAATGATACTTTAAAAAAGCTATCGTTCCTACAGTTGGTACAACACAATCTACCAATGGTTCTTTTTCTAACCAGTCAATTAAGATTTTTCGATTTTTTTCAATAATGTTACGACTTCTTTTTAATATTGTATTATAGTTTTCTAGAACAATTGATCCTAAATAATCTGATAAATAACCAGTTGAAATGATATGATAATCACGGCGATCATTAATTAATTTAATGATTTCATGATTAGCCTTGATCCACCCTAATCTAAGTCCTGCAAATGAAGTGATTTTCGATAATGAAGATGTAGAAATTCCTAAATCATAAAGATCACTAATAGAAACTTCATCATCCTTTAATCCTTGATAAACTTCATCACAGAAAATATAAATATTTTTTTCTTTAGCAATTTCTATTAATTGCATCAAAAATTCTTTAGTATATTTAGTACTAGTAGGATTATTAGGATTGACTAAACAAATCATTTTTGTCTGCTCATTAATTGCCTCTTTAAATTCATCGATATCAGGAATCCAATTATTTTCTTCTTTTAATTCAATCAATGAAGTTGCTACTTGCAATGATTTAGGAAATGAGTAGAACTGCTGATAAGTAGGAGTAACTGTTATAATATGATCACCTGGATTTAATAAACTAATTAATACTAACTCGTTTGCATTTATACACCCTTGCGTGATTGTTATATTATCAATATCTCCTGTTTTATACAATTTACAAATCTGACTTCTTAATCTTTCACTACCAACAATTGGACCATAATCCAGTTTTGTTGTTAAAATATCATTAAGAATTTTATCACGATTACCACTTAATTCTAATAAATCATTTATGCTCATTGAAGCAACACAAGTTTCCGCTAAATTATAGCGATAATCAACTTCATGTTCTGTCATCCATAATTCAACATCAAATAAATCAATTTTCATTAGTGCATCACCTTGCTTAAAAAGTCAATAGCCCGTTTAGATTTTGGGTTAGTAAAGAACTCTTCAGCAGGTGCCTCTTCAATAATCCGACCTTCTTCTAAGAAAATTACACGATCTCCAACATTTCTAGCAAAACCCATTTCATGAGTAACGACTACCATCGTCATTCCTTCTTTAGCTAGTTCTTGCATTACTTCAAGAACTTCAATAACCATTTCTGGATCTAGGGCACTAGTTGGTTCATCAAAAAGCATAACTTCAGGATTCATACATAGAGAACGAGCAATCGCTACCCTTTGTTTTTGTCCCCCTGAAAGCTTATTTGGATATTCATTTTGTTTATCTAATAATCCAACGCGGTCTAAATATTTTTGAGCAACAGCAATTGCTTCATCTTCACTGCGATTTAAAACTTTAATCTGTGCTAAAGTTAAATTTTCTAAAACCGTCTTGTGTGGGAATAAATTAAAATGCTGGAAAACAAATCCCATTTTCTTCAATAGTTGACTATAATTTTCACTATCTTCATTAAATTCCTGACCATCAATAAATATCTTTCCTTCTTCAGGCTTTTCTAAACCAATGATACATCTTAAAACAGTACTTTTACCAGATCCTGAAGGTCCAATAAGTGAAACAATTTCACCTTTTTTTATTTCTAATGAAACATCATTAACAGCAACTAAATCATTAAATTTTTTAGTTATATGTTCTACCTTAATCACTTACAGCTAACTTCCTTTCTACATATCTTCCGACATATGAAATACTAATGGTCATAATTAAATATAATACAGCCGCCATACAATATGGAGACATTACATCAAAATATTGAGTTCCAATTACTTGAGCTGATCTTAATAATTCAACAGCACCAATACAACTAATTAATGATGAGTCTTTTATTAAAGTTATGAATTCACTAATCATTGGTGGAACAATTCTTTTAAAGGCTTGTGGCAAGATAACTAACTGCATTGTTTGACGATGTGTTAATCCTAATGTTTTACAAGCTTCCCATTGCCCTTTATCAACACCATTAATTCCACTTCTAATTAATTCAGTTGAATAAGCACCGCTATTAATACTCATAGCAATTACCCCAATTACATAGGTATTAATTCTTAAAACACCACCAGTAATTGCTGTATAGATTGATGGAACAACTGAAAACAGTAATAATATTTGTAATAACATCGGTGTACCACGAATAATTTCTACATAAACATTTCCAATAATTCTAAAAATACGATATTTAGAACGTTTAGCCGTAGCACCCAAAATCCCGAATATTAAACCGATAAAAAGAGAGAGAGCCGCAATAATTAGCGACACCACAGCTCCTTTTACTAAGTATAAAATATTTTCAGGGGTAAAAATTTCATTAAATGCAACAAACATCAATAATTACCTCTTTACTAATCTTCTAATTTTAATAAACCATATTCATCACATAATTGAGTATATTCATCAGATGCTAAGAATTTTTCAATACATTTATTAATTTTTTCAATTAATTCAGTATTTCCTTCTTTAGCAATAACATAGTTTTCTTCATCCATTAATGATTCATCAAGATAAACGAATTGACCATTATTTACATAGTTTTTAGCTACTGCTAAGTCAACGATTACTGCATCATATTGATGAGATGATAAACCTGTAAACATATCTTGAACATCAGTCATACTTACAACTTCAGCCCCTTCAACTTCATTAGCAGCATCTTCTCCAGTAGATCCTGTTTGAGCAGCAATTCTTTTACCATTTAAATCACTAACTTCTTTAATATCAGTATCACTTGGCATAACAGCTACTTGAGCAGTAGCAGTATATGGATCAGACCATTCAACACGACGACTTTCATCATAAGTAAAACCAGAAATACCTAAATCAATTTGATCTCCTTGAAGTTGAGTAATAATGTTATCAAAATCCATTTGTTTGAATTCTAAATTGTATGTTACACCTTCATCTTCAGTCAAATATTGTTCAAATAATTTTACCATTTCAGCATCGAAACCAACAATATTATTATTAGTATCTAATGATTCATATGGTGGATAATCTGGTGAAACACCAATTGTTAATGTAACAGAGTCATCAGAGCTGTTATTAGAACTTTCATTATCTGAATTTCCTCCACAGCCAACCATTGTAAATACTAAAGCACCAATTAATAAACCTTTGAATAATTTTTTCATTTTCCTTCTCCTCTCTTGATAAAATAAAAAGTCTCTTAGCAACATGCTAAGAGACGAATAATTCCGCGGTACCACTCTTATTGATATAATAATATATCCACTCTTGTCTTTAAAGCAGACTTACTGACTACCCTACTATTAGTTCAAATAGTCCCCTCAAAAGTGCGGTTCATTCAATCTATTTACTAACCTTCCACCATCGTTAGCTCGCTATCAAACTCAATTAAATTACTCTCTTTTTCATCAGGTTTAACACTTAAACATTATAAAAATATTTTTTTAGATGTCAATAGTTTTTACTATTTATGATTAAGAAAATTATCTTTAATCGCCGTAATTTGATCACTAAACATCCTTAATGGCTCATTATAAGTCTCTAATTCTTCAATTACTTCATCAAGCATTTCATTAGTTTGTTGAATCTTTTTTACGTTATTATGATACAATTTTGTATTCTGACGTTTCCTTTCTTCACTTTTCAATAAGAAATAACATCCTAAAATCAATAACACAAAAATTGCTACAATCATTATTAACCATTTTAAAAATTCCATACTATCACCTATTTATAGTATACCACATTTAATCAATCCAGCCAAAATATTTACAGGCAAATTCAATACCATCTTCTTTATTTGATTTAGTAACAAAGGTAGCTGCCTTTTTTACTTCATCGATAGCATTACCCATGGCAATTGAACAAGGAGCTTGTTTCATCATAGAAATATCATTAATCCCATCGCCAAAAACAACAATATCTTGTGGATTTCCTTTTAATATATCAACCATTTTTAAAATACCTTGATATTTTTCAATCGGCTCAACTATCAGTTGATCGCCATGATAACGCATATAGCCTAATTTATGAATTGATTTTAATAAAGATTCTTGTTTAGGTGTTGCCATGATAAAAATTTTAAAAATTTGATCAACTTGATGAAAATCCAATGTTTCATCGATTATTAAATCACCTGGTAAATGATACCCATTTATCCAGTCATTACAGCTATATAATTGAGGATTATCACCTAAAGAAACAGCAAATGGAAAATGATTTTCTAAACATTCATCGATTATCTCTAAACAAATTTCACGGTTTAATGGCTCAATTCCCAATAATTTACCATTAATTACTAACCCATTGCCACCATCACAAACTAAATTATCAATCTTAGAAGTTTTACTAAATTCCATTGCCATCCAATGAGCTCGACCGGTTGCAATAGCGACAAAATGACCATTAGCTCTTAATTTATCTAATGTTTTGAAAGTTGATGGTAAAACAATTCCACCAGGATTATCATTCGTTAATGTTCCATCAATATCAAAAAAGAAAAATTTTTTCATAAACTCACCACCTTATAAAGTTATTATAATGTATTAATTAAAAATGACAACTAAGAAAATTATTTATCCAGTAAATATATTGCAAATTCAATCGCTAAATCAACAATAGTATTTTTTTGATCAATTTTTTCTTCGTTATCCAAACTGCGCAGTTCATAATTTTCACTACCAAGATTATCTGCACTATAAAAAAACTGTGTTATTTCATAATCTCTAAATTTGGCTAAAGCTGCTATAGCTGAACATTCCATATCAACACATATACATCCTTGCTCTTTGCGGATCTTAACTTTATTTACTGTTTCTCGATAAATAGCATCATTGCTCCAAACCTTTCCAACAGTATAATTAATCTTTTTCATCTTTAAAAATGCAAGTAAGTCATCGAATTGCTTAACATTAACAGCTATTTCATGACCAGCTTTTACATAATGATAACTAGTCCCTTCATCTCTAATTGCAATGTTCGGTACAATAATTGAACAATCTTTAATATTAGCATCTAATACTCCACAAGTTCCAAAAACAACAAGTTTTTCAACCCCTAAAGCAAATAATTCTTCATATTCACAAACTAACGTAGGTGCTCCTACCTGGGCCATAATTAAACCAATTTCATAAGTACCAATTTTAAGACAGTAAAATGGTAATTTGCCATTAGCACTTTTCAAATAAGCAACAACATGATGCGGATATTTTTTTAAAGCATTTTCAATTAAATTATTAGCAAAAACACTAACTGCAATTTTAGGACAATAATTAATTTTTTCAACAATATCAGCAGGATTGAAAATAGCTTGAGGATTGTCATCAAAAGTATATTTATCCATTTTTTTACTCCTAAATATTATTTATTAAAATTCATTTTATACAATGTTGCATATTGCCCATTTTTAGCCATCAATTCTTCATGTGTTCCTTGTTCTACAATTCCTTCAGGTGAAAGTACACAAATTCGTTTAGCATTTTTGATTGTTGATAGACGATGAGCAATAACTAAAGTAGTTCGATTTTTAGCTAATGACTCTAAAGATTTTTGAACAATATATTCACTTTCATTATCAAGAGCACTAGTAGCTTCGTCAAAAATTAAAATAGGTGGATTTTTTAAAAATACTCGAGCTATACTTAAACGCTGTTTTTGACCACCAGATAACTTAACGCCACGTTGACCGCAATCTGTATAATAACCATCAGGTAATTCCATGATAAAATCATGAGCATTAGCTTTTTTAGCTGCTGCAATAACTTCTTCATCACTAGCATCATTACGTCCATAACGAATATTATCTAAAATTGTACCAGCAAATAAATAAACATCTTGTTGGACAATACCAATATTTTGTCGCAATGAATTTAGTTTGATATCTTTTATATTTTGATCATCGATTAAAATATTTCCAGCACTAACTTCATAAAAACGCGGTAATAAAGAACAAATAGTCGTTTTACCAGCTCCCGACATTCCTACTAAAGCCACATATTCACCAGGCTCGATTTTTAGATTTATATCCTTTAAAATATAATCACTATTTTCATTATATCGAAAATCAACATGCTGATATTCAATCTTCCCTTTGACATTTGTTAAATCTTTAGCATCTTTAGAATCTGTTATATCTGGTTCGATTTCTAAAATTTCCATAAAACGTTCAAAACCAGTAATTCCATCTTGGAACTGTTCAGTAAAGTTAATAAATTTCTTTACTGGATCGATAAGATTATTTACATAAAGTAAAAAAGCAATTAAATCAGGTGTCGTCAAAGTTTCTTTAGAAATAAAAATAGCTCCAAAGAATACTGCTACAACTGTAATCATACTAGTAAAAGCACCAAGACCTGAATGGAATCTTCCCATATAATAGTAACTATTACGTTTGCTTTTTACATAACGATTGTTTTCGTGATGAAATCGATCAATTTCATAATCTTCATTACTAAAACTTTTTACAACCCTGATTCCCGATAAATTATCTTCTAAACGCGCATTAATATCACCAACACGTTGTTTATTTTTTTTATAAGCTTTTTTCATCTTTTTATTATAATAAATAATAAAAGCTCCCATGACTGGTATAAAAGCAAAAATAATCAGTGTTAATTTTAAATTAATTGTTGCTAAAATGATAAAAGCCCCAAAAAACTTAATTAGCGATATTACAATATCTTCAGGACCATGATGATATAATTCAGTTAATGAAAATAAATCATTTGTAAGTCGAGACATCAATTGTCCGGTTTTTTGTTCATCATAAAAACTAAAAGACAATTTTTGATAATGTAAAAAAAGCTCATTTCGTAAGTCACGTTCCATCAATACACCCATTACATGGCCTTGATAAGCAATAAAATAATTACATAAATACTCAATAACAACTAGAACAACCATTATTAATCCTAATTTATAGATAATCATAATATCAAAATTAGCATCTATTAAAACCGTCCCTGTAATATATCTAGTAATCATTGGAAAAACTAAGGTTACTCCAGCACCAACGATTGCACAAAACATATCAGCCAAAAACAGTTTCCAATATGGTCGATAATACGATAAAAACTTCTTTGTCCTTGCAGACATTACCTATCCCCCCTAATACTTTATCTATAATACCATAAATAAAATTATTTTTTAACAATAAGTAATTCTCCAATAACTAATTGTTAAGATTACGTTAAGCTAATTTACATCTTCTTAATGTTTATATATTATGACATTATATAGGGGTGTGATCATATGACTTTAGCAAATATTAACTGGCCTTATATTATAGCTGGTTTAGGCTTATTCCTTTTTGGAATCCAGTATATGGGAGAAGGATTAAAAAAATATTCTGGTGATAAATTAAAAAATATAATTGATAAATACACTTCTAATCAATTTAAAAGTATTATTATTGGTGCTTTTGTCACTTGTTTAATTCAGTCAAGTTCGGGAACTACTGCTCTTACAATTGGATTAATTCGCTCAGGGTTGATGAGTTTCAAACAATCAATCGGTATTATTATGGGAGCTAACATTGGTACAATTATTACTTCTGTTTTTGTTGGTTCTAGGTTATCACAATACTCAGTTTATTTTATTATTTTTGGCGCTATCTTTTTATTATTTTCTAAAAGTAAAAAACCAGCTTATTTAGGACAAGTTATTTTTGGATTTGGATGTTTATTTTATGGATTAGAACTAATGGGTAATAATCTAGCGAATATCTCAGAAATATCAGAATTTTCCCAGATTACTAGCTATTTAGTTAAAAATCCTTTACTAGGATTACTTGGTGGTATTATTCTTACAGCAATTGTACAATCATCCGCTGCTATTATTGCCATTATCCAGCAAATGTATGCTATTAAAGCTATTAATCTAACTATTGCTTTACCATTTTTATTTGGAAGTAATATTGGTACAACAATTACTGCAGTAATCGCTTCAATTGGCGGTAATATTTCCGCTAAAAGAGCAGCCTTTTTCCACGTTTTTTTCAACATCGTTGGTGCAATAATTTTTATGCTCTTTTTAAATCCATTTACAAGTTTAATTGAAACTATTACAGCAGCATTTAATATATCAGCTAAATTACAATTATCGTTAGCTCATGCAATTTTTAATATCATAACAACTTTGATTTTTTATCCATTTATTCCAATAATTTATAAATACATTAAAAAAATTATAAAATCACGAAATAAAGAGATTGAACCAGATTTAAGTGAATTAGACCCTAATGTAATAGGAATTTTTCCAAGTCATGCTTTAGCAATATCTAAAAATAAAACTATTGAAATGGCTAAAATTACAGCTCTTGGCGTTAAGGAAACCAAAAATTATTTTCAAACCAAAAATCCGGATATTAAAAACAAGATCTTTGAAATCGAAGATACTATTAATACTTTAGACAAGAAAATAACTGATTATCTTATACTAATTAATCAAGAAACACTAAACGATCATCAAACGATCGAATATATTGCCAATATGAAAACAATCAAGGATTTAGAACGAATTGGTGATTTATGTATTAATATGACTAATTATTATGAAGCCATTTATGATGAAAAAGAAGATTTTTCTCTTGAAGCACGAATTGATTTAGAAACAATGATGAATCTAGTTATTGATATGCTTGAACATAGTATTAAATCTTTTGAAAATCATGAATTTGATGATATCAAATATATCAACGATAAAGAATCTGACTTAGACTATTTCAATAAAAAAGCTAAACAGCGCCATATTATGCGTGTTACTAATAAAATCGAAAAATCAGCATTAGTAAATTCTACTTACGTTGATATTCTTGCAAATATTGAAAGAATTGGTGATCATTGTCAAAATATTGCACAATCATACTTATTAGATGAAGGTTTTTAGTTCTATAAAGATAAACCTGACACGGTTTATCTTTATTATTTTGTCAAGAAATGTTATCCTATTATTAGATTATTTTTAAAGGAGTATACAATGAAACTACATTTAACAAATTATGATCCTAGTGAATATTTGATTTTCCAGGATTTCTTAAACAATCTTTCAAAAAAAGGTTACAATTGTAAAAATGTTGATATTTTCACATTTTTTAAAAAAGATAATCAACAATACTATTACAAAACTGATCTTTTTGTACCAAGTAATAAAAACATTAGTCTACGCCGTTTAAAAGAACAATGGTTAAATGATTATATTGATAATGGTTATGAATATGTTGGTCGAACAAGAAAAATATATGTTTTTAGATCTAAAAAGAAAAATGATTATACTGGTACTGAAAAAGAATTGTTGACTAATTACTTTAAAAGAAACAGAACTTTTATGAACTTTGTATTCATATTTTTAGCTGTTTTATTTTCATATTTATTTATTCCTAATGTTTTTACTAATCTTAATCCTAGTGAATTTGTAAGTAATGGATCAATAATTTTACATTATGTACCATTATTACTATGTATTAGTTTATTATGTCGTTTTATGTTTCACTATTTAGCAACAGAGGTATTAAAAAGTAAGTTTAAACGAAAAATAAATATTATCAATAATAAAACTTTTGTTTTTAATAACTGGCTTTTTATTATTTCTATTGTTTTAATTGTTGTTGGTCTAGGTTTAGATTATTTTGAAAGAAAAAATGAACCTGTTAACGACGAAATTATCTCTTTAGCTGATTTAGGTTATCCTGGTGATCAAAAAACTTATGATACTTGCATCACTAGCAGCAGTTTTTTAATCGATAATTCAGTAAGTTATAGTGAAACTAATGGTGAAGAAGTTATTAAAGTTAATTATTATCAATATAGCGATAAGTCTAAAGCTACCCAAGGATTAGAAAACTATCAATCAAGCATCAATTATAGTTTTAAAAAAGAAATATCTAACGGATATCTTTTAGGTGAAGGCGAAGAAGAAATCTATAATGTTATTGTATTTGTAAAAGATAACCAGTTAATTGTTTTACAAAGTAATTTGGATTTACTTGCTAATAATCTTTATGAAACTGTTATTGAAAAAGCATAATAGTTTTGTTAATTCTATACTTATAAAAAAACAAGGCCGAATCAGCCTTGTTTTTATAGTTTTATCAACAATTTTACAATCTCATCGATTTTTTGATCAGCGTCGTGTTCATTAATTGCGTTTTTTACACAATGATTTAAATGATTAGTCAACACTTCATTATTAGCATTTTTAATTAGTGATTGAATTGCTAGTAATTGATTAGCGATATCAATGCAATAACGATCCTCTTCAATCATTTTGATTACTGCATCAATTTGCCCACGAGCTGTTTTTAACCTTAATAGCACTTTTTCATTAGACATTTTTAATTCCTACTACCTTATACCCTGCTTTTTCAACAGCACTTGTCAAAGTTTGATCATCTTGAATAGTTTCAACAGTAGCCATATTGTTTTCTAAATCAACAATAGCACTTGTTTCTGGTAAACCATTTAAAGCATCTAATACATGTTTTTGACAATGTTGACACATCATTCCTTCAATTTTAATTTCTTTTTTCATTTTCTTATTCTCCTTTAAATAATATGGTTTAAATCTTTTTAATCTTAATGCATTACTTACAACACAAACTGATGAAAGTGACATACATAGAGATCCAATCATAGCATCTAAACGAATTCCAAATGATAAATAGAAAACCCCTGCTGCAATCGGAATTCCAATTACGTTATAGATAAATGCCCAGAATAGATTTTCTTTAATATTTTTAATAGTTCGTTTAGAAAGCT
The DNA here is from genome assembly GCF_002160675.1 of Erysipelatoclostridium sp. An15. Classification (NCBI taxonomy): domain Bacteria; kingdom Bacillati; phylum Bacillota; class Erysipelotrichia; order Erysipelotrichales; family Coprobacillaceae; genus Thomasclavelia; species Erysipelatoclostridium sp. An15. The sequence continues at coordinate 48,344 of NZ_NFLA01000001.1, read as the reverse complement.
CTAATGAAGATACAATATCACGAATATCATCTTTCATTAAAATTACATCAGCTGCATCAATAGCAATATCATTTCCTTTTCCAATAGCAACTCCAACATCACTACGAACTAAAGCGGGAGCATCATTGATTCCATCTCCTACCATTAAAACATGATTTCCATCCTCTTGCAATTTTTTAATTACATTTTCTTTATCTTGTGGTAACACTTCAGCAATAACTTCATCTAATCCTAATTTTTTATTTATTGCTTGAGCAGTACCTTTTAAATCACCAGTTAACATAACTGTTTTAATATTCATTTCTTTTAATCTTTCAATTGCCTGACGACTAGTTTCTTTGATATCATCAAAAATACTTACTAAACCAATAACCCTATCTTTTTGAGCTAAGAATACTAGTGTTTTTCCTTGATTTAAATAATCATCTACTTTTTCTTGATAATTAGATAAATCCAAGTTAGCTTCTTTGATCATTCTTAAATTACCAACCAAATATTCCTGATCATCAATTTTTCCTTGAATACCTAAACCGCTTAATGATTTAAATTCAGTTGTTTCTTTTAATTCTAATTGCATCAAGTTAGCTTTTTCAATAAACGCATTAGCTAAAACATGGCTTGATCCTTTTTCTAAAGAAGCAATTATTTTAATTACTTCACTATTGCTTAAACAATCACTATAAATATCGCTTACTTGAGCCATTCCTTTTGTCAATGTTCCAGTTTTATCAAAGACAACGACATCAACAGTATTTTCATTTTCAAGTACTTCTGCACTTTTTATTAAAATACCATTACTTGCCCCAACTCCGGTAGCTACCATAATAGCAACTGGAGTGGCTAAACCTAATGCACATGGACAAGAAATTACCAGAACGGCAATCGCACTAGTAATGGCAAAGTTTAATCCCATCCCTGCTATTAACCAGCCAACAAAAGTTATTAAAGAAATTAAAATAACTCCTGGTACAAAATATTTTACCACCTTATCAATTGTTCTAGTCATCGGTGCTTTAGAACTTGATGCTTCTTCAACAAGTTCAATAATTTTTGCTAATGTACTATCTTCAACGGTCTTAGTAACTTGATAAATAAAGGAACCTTGTAAGTTATTAGTTCCGCCAATAACTAAACTATCTACTTCTTTTTCTACTGGTAAACTTTCACCTGTAATCATCGATTCATCAACAGAACTAAAGCCTTGAACTATCTTACCATCAACAGGTATTGTTTCATTTGCTTTTACTAAAACCTGATCATTAATTTTTAACTCAGAAATCTTAACAATTTCTTCTTTACCATCAACTATTCGTCGTGCTACTTCCGGTGCTAATTCTAATAATTTACTAATTGCATCAGTTGTCTTTTTCTTTGACTTAGCTTCTAGATATTTTCCAAAACTAATTAAAGTAACAATCATCCCTGCTGATTCAAAATAAACATTATGAACTAGATGAGCTGTATCCATTACACCAGTTAAAGCTAAAAACAATGAATAAAAACTATAAACAATCGAAGCCCCAGCTCCTAAAGCAATTAAAGAATCCATAGTTGGATCTAAATGAAATAAATTTTTAAATCCATTAATATAATAATTTCGCTTAATAATAACAATTGGTATTAAAAAAATTATTTGCAAAGCAATATTTACATAGGGATTTTCTCTAACAATACTAGGAATTGGATAATTGAACATCGAAGACATCGATACATACATCAATAATCCAAGAGCAATAAAACAATAAATCAATTGCTTTTTTAAGTCCTTAAGATCATCATTATCAATTAATGTATCATCAAAATTACTTGCCTGATACCCACCATCACTTACCGCTTTAAAAATCATTGCATCATTAACTTTAGTTTCATCAAATTCCACGGTCATAGAATTTGTAAGCAGATTAACTTCTACATTATCAACACCTGGAATTTTAGCAACACTATTATGAACATGATTTTCACATGCAGAACATGTCATACCTTTAACACTATATTTCTGTTTCATACTTCCTCCTAACCCCCCCTCCATAGGGGGTACGGTTATAGTATATAACATTAATTCGTTTTTTTCAAGCAATATGAAAAAACTATTACCAAAGTAATAGTTAATAAAATTTACAGATTTCAGCTACTGTCTTTCGTTTAGGCCGAGCCGGTTCAATATCTGGCAGTCCTAAAGCAATTACTGATACGATTATTTCATTATCAGATATCTCCAATATATCTCTTATTTTTTTAGCATCACGAATTCCCATGATCAAAGTTCCTAATCCTAAATCTGTTGCTTTTAATATTAGATTTTGATTATGTAAACCTAAATCATAAATACCCCAGCCGTTTTCTAATTCATTAGTGCTGCTGCCATCACGTCCAAATCCAGCCCGATTTTTTATAAAAGTTGTTACAATCAATACTGGTGCATCTTGGCAATTTTCTTGATTAAATGGTGGTAAACATTCTTTTTTGATTTTAGCTAATAATTCAGGTGATGTGATAACATGATATCTAGCAGTCTGACTATTTTTCCATGAGGGTGCTTCTATTCCGGCTTGAATAATTGTTTCAATAGTTTTTTTATCGATACTAGTATTTTTGTATTTACGAATACTACGACGCTTATTAATCACTTGATCTAATGTCATTGTAATTTGCCTCCTATCTTTATAATTCCTTTAATTATATTATAACAGATAAATTTATCTAAAAACTAATCTACAACCTAAAAACAGCACAAATACTGATATTTTTCAAATTAATAGACTTTGTCTATTTAAAAATTTATATCAATCTCTGTGCTGTTTATCATTAATTATAATTTACTTATTTATTATTTATTTAATTGAATCATTAAATCACAAATCTTATTTGAAAACTCAACCGGATTATCAATTGAGAAACCTTCGATTAATAAAGCTTGATCATATAAAATGCTTGCATAATCATTAATTTTTTCCGGATTATTTTCATAAACCTTTTTCATAGCATTAAAGATATCATGATTTGGATTAATTTCTAAGATTCTTCCCGCTTTAATTCCTTGTGCTTGTCCATCAGGCATTTGACTTAATACTTTTTCCATTTCAAAAGAAACACCTTCACTAGATACTAAGCATACTGGGTGAGTTTTTAAACGTGCTGAAACTTTGACATCAACAACTTTATCACCTAAAGAATCTTTAATAGCTGTTAATAAATCTTTGTTTTCTTCATTAGTTTTTTCTAATTCTTTCTTTTCTTCTTCACTTTCAATGTCTAAATCACCTTGGGCAACACTCTTGAATGGTTTTTCTTTATAATCACGCATCATTTGGAAACAGAATTCATCAACATTATCTATTAAGTATAAAACGTCGAATCCTTTATCTTTTACTACTTCAACTTGTGGTAATGTAGCAATCTTGTCTAATGTTTCACCGCTGGCAAAATAAATTTCTTTTTGATTTTCTGGCATCTTTTCAACATATTCAGCTAAAGTAATATATTTTTCTTCTTTACTAGAATAATATAGTAATAAATCTTGTAATTTTTCTTTTAACATTCCATAACTGTTGTAAATACCAAATTTTAATTGTAAACCAAAGTTATCAAAGAATTCTAAATATTTATCACGATCGTTTTTCAACATATTTTCTAATTCAGATTGAATTTTCTTTTCAATCTTATCAGCAATAACTTTTAATTGACGATCATGTTGTAACATTTCTCTTGAAATGTTTAATGATAAATCTTCAGAATCAACTAACCCTTTAACAAATCTAAAATGTTCAGGTACTAATTCACTAGCTTTATCCATGATAAAGACACCTTTAGAATATAGTTGTAATCCTTTTTCATAATCATTTGAATAATAGTTCATTGGTGCTTTAGAAGGGATAAATAGTAATGCATCATATGATACCGTTCCTTCAACACGGCTATGAATTACTTTTAATGGATCATTAAAATCATTAAATTTATCTTTATAGAAATCATTATATTCTTCATCAGTGATTTCTCGTTTATTTCTTTTCCATAAAGGAACCATTGAGTTCAATGTTTTATTTTCTACTACATCTTCATATTCATCACTATCTTCTTTTTTCTTAGAAACAGTCATATCCATAACAATAGGATAATGTACATAGTCAGAATATTTTTTAACTAAGCTTTGTAAATGATATTGATCTAAATATTCATCATAATTTTCATCATCAGTGTTATCTTTTAAATATAGTTTAATTGTTGTTCCATGATCACCAACATTAGTTTCAAAAATTTCATATCCGTCTGTTACTTCTGAAACCCAAGTATATCCTTGATCAGTTCCGTATTTTTTAGAAATTACTTCCACTTTTTTAGCTACCATAAAAGCTGCATAAAATCCAACCCCGAATTGACCAATAATATCAATATCATCATGTTCAACTTCGTTTTTAAAATCAAAAGAACCACTATTAGCAATTGTACCTAAATGAGTTTCTAACTCATCTTTATCCATCCCAATACCATGATCTTTGATCGTTAAAATACGATTATCTTTATCTACAGACAATTCAATTTTTAAATCTTCACGATTAATTGAAGAAATATTTTCTGTTAAAGCTTTATAGTAAAGTTTATCACTTGCATCACTAGCATTAGAAATCAACTCTCTTAAAAATATTTCTTTATGTGTATAAATAGAATTAATCATTAAATCTAATAATCTTTTTGATTCTGCTTTAAATTGTTTTTTTTCTGCCATATTTATCTACATCTCCATTCTTTAGCACTCTCTAAACTTCTGTGCTAAAGATATTCTAATACAAGGCTTTAGCACTGTCAAGTAAAAAGTGCCAAAAATAAAAATAGGCCAAATATTTTAAAGCCTATTTAAAATTATTAGATTAAACCTAATTTAATAAATTCATCATAAACACCATCATTTTCAACACTTAAACAAATCCGATCAGCTATTTTCTTTAACTCCAAACTGCCATTTTCCATAACTACACCACAGTCTACCGTTTTGATCATATCATAATCATTCATACTATCTCCAAAACCAATCGTATCTTTAATATCCATTTGTAAGTATTCAATAGCATGTTTAATTCCTGTACCTTTATTGTCAGTTTTAGAAATTATTTCACCATTTAAATTTGTATTTCCTAAATCATGTAGAATAAAAATAACATCGTCATCTAATTCTTTTTTCGCCGCTAAAAAATCATCTTTATTTCTTGCCACAAAAGATATCTTATGAACACCTAAACCATCATAGCTATTCATATCGTGAGCATTAAATTTTTCATTGTGTTCAGCTATAATTCGTTCCATCTCTGAATTAGTGATATCTTCTTGATCAAGTTTAGCGAATAATTCAATCATTTTTTTAGACATATAAGTTATATTAGTACATTCATAATTATAAACAATATTATTTTCATCAAAAACTTTCGTAACTTTTTTAACTAAATCATTTGAAAAGAAACAACAATGAACGACATGACCATCAATTTCAACATAACTACCAGCACTAGTAATAATCCCATCAAAATTTACTTCTTTTAACTCCTGGTTGATCCCTGCTTTATTTCTACCAGTACAAATGAAAATTTTATGACCATTTTTTCTTGCTTGATTAATAGCTTCTTTAACTTTAGGACTAATTGTTTGATGATTAGCAACAATTGTTCCATCAACATCTAAAAATACTGCTTTTTTATTCATTTCTTTAACCCCCATAGCTAATATAATAACTGTTTTTTAATTATTTTTCTATCATTAGATAATAAAAAAGTGGAAAGCTGCTACTTTCCACGATCTTGATAATATTGTTCAATTAAATTAGGATCTTCATGACAGGTGATATTGCAAGAATTACAATTACCACCACAACTAAATTTACCATTGCGTTTATTACGGTAAATAGATCGAATCGCTAACAAAACAGCTAGTAAAACTATTAAAGCAACAATTATTGTAGCTAAATTTTCAACAACCCATGTCATGATAATCACCTCTATTAATATTTTGTACTATACCATGACATTTCTTTATCAGTCAACATCTTTATATTTTTCACTACTAATATTCAACATGATATCCACTTTTTTCAATAACCTGATATAATTCTTTTTTATCTATAGGACGATCGTATGAAATGACTGCTTCTTGCAAGTCTAAATCAACTTTTGCACTTGCGCCTTCAATTGAATTAATCGCATTTGTAACTTTATTTACACAATTTTGACAGTGCATCCCCGTGATTTTTAAAGTTATTTTACCAATGATTGGAGAACTTAAAACCTTTTTATCAGGTGCTAAACTTTCATGACTGCCTCCACAACATGAGCCTTCACCTTTAAAATGTTTGATTGATCCTTTTAAAGCTGCACCTAATAAAATAACTACTATTATAATAATAATGATATCAACCATTACGATCCCTTCTTTCTTGAAATTTCAAATCACGCCGTTTATTCAATAACTTTTTAATTTGTTGCAAGATCAAATAAATACTCATACCAACAATATAAACGACTATGACTAATGCAAACATGATAAACATTGAATCTGTCAAATGTCCCATTATCTATTCTCCTTTTCTTGAGCCTTATTGGCAAAATAAATATCTTTTAAATTACTAAGATCGTTACAACCACTGCAGCCAGCACAAATACCGTTACATCCATTAGTATTAGCTTTCTTCTTTTTATGTTGTTGAACAATAACAAATATACAATAGCCAATTATGATTAATAAAATAAATAGATCTATCATTTTTAAAATCTCCTTTTTATATAGGAAAACTGGACACATAGTATCCAGTTTTTTAATTATGAATTTACCTGTACTGAACGTCTTGAATAAACTTTAGTATCTTTATATGGATCAGGTCTAAATAACAAGAATAATATAATCGCTAATAAAACAAAGGCAATTGCTGTCCATAATCCAAATGTTCCATAAATGATAAATGTGCCAATTTGATAAATACATAAGCATACGACATATGCAAAGACATTTTGGAAAATAATCGCAAACCAGAACCATTTTCTTGATTGCATTTGTTGAGCCATTGTTGCAATAGCTGCCAAACATGGTGAATCTAATAAGTTAAAAACTAAGAATGAAAATGCTGCTAAACTAGTTGGGAACCAGGCAGCTACACCTTGAGCAACGTTAACGGCATCTTCAACATCACCTGCAACATTAGCTAAAACTCCCATTGTTGAAACGATTGCTTCTTTTGCTGTAAATCCAGAAAGCGCTGCAGCTACTGCTTGCCAGTTTCCAAATCCAAGTGGAGCAAAAATTGGAGCTACAAATCCACCGATAAGAGCTAATAAACTATCACTGCTTTCTTCAACCATGCCAAATGAACCATCAACAAAACCAAATCCACCTAAAAACCACATTACAACGCAAGCTAAGAATAAAATTGTTCCGGCTTTAATAATGAATCCTTTTAATCTTTCCCAAACATGTAATAAAACAGTTTTGGCAGAAGGAATATGGTATTGTGGTAATTCCATAACAAATGGAGCTGGCTTACCAGAGAATGGTTTAGTTTTCTTTAAAATAATTGCCGCTACTAAAACCGCAACAATTCCCATAAAATACATCAATGGTGCAATAATTGAGCTTTCAGTATATCCCGCAACTTCACCAGCGATAACACCACCCATTAGAGCAATAACAGGAAGTTTAGCACCACAAGGAATAAATGTTGCTGTCATAATCGTTAAACGACGATCATTATCTTGTTCAATTGTTTTAGAAGCCATAATACCTGGGATTCCGCATCCTGAAGAAATCAACAGAGGAATAAAACTTTTTCCCGATAAACCAAAATGTCTAAACACACGGTCCATAACAAATGCGATACGAACCATATAACCACAATCTTCTAAGATTGATAGGAATAAAAATAAAATTGCCATCTGTGGTACAAAACCAAGAACTGCTCCTAAACCACCAATAATTCCATCTACAACCAGTCCTTGAACTACATCGCCAGTTCCAATGCTAGATAAAAATCCCCCAACTGCATCTTGAATAGCAACAACAAAGACGTCATTGGTCCAATCTGTGACATAAGTTCCAATTGTAGTAACTGAAATATAATATACAACAAACATTACCACAATAAAGATTGGAATACCTAAAATACGGTTAGTTACGATTTTATCAATTTTATCAGAAATAGTTAATTTATTGCCACTTTTTTTAACAGTAGTAGAAATTATTTTTTGAATAAATTGATAACGTTCATCTGTAACAATACTTTCCATATCATCATCTTGTTTATTTTCAATATTTTCACGTAACTGATCAATTGCTGTTGTATCACTATGAGTAATTGATAAACTTTCAACAACTTTGCTATCATTTTCTAATAACTTAATTGCATACCATCTTTTTTTATCATCACTAATAGAAGATGGTAATCTTGTTTCAACTTCACCAATTGCTTTTTCTAATTCATTAGAAAAAATATCTTTTGGTAACGAAACTTCTTTTTTATTGGCAACTTTAACAGCTTCATCAACTAGTGCATCTAAACCAGTTTGTTTTAAGGCTGATGTTTCAATAATAGGACAATTCAATAGCATTGAAAGTCTTTTAGTATCGATTTTGATATTTCTTTTTTCTAATAAATCAGCCATATTTAACGCAATTACTACCGGAACACCGGTTTCAATTAATTGAGTTGTTAAATATAGATTTCTTTCAATATTCGTTGCATCAACTAAATCAATGATCACATCAGGATTTTCCTTTAAAATATAATCACGACTAACAACTTCTTCTAGTGTATATGGCGAAAGAGAATAAATCCCTGGTAAGTCTGTAATAATAATGTCTTCGTTTTTTCTCTTTCCTTTTAATCTTCCTTCTTTTTTCTCTACAGTAACCCCAGGCCAGTTTCCAACGTATTGATTTGCTCCAGTAAGAGCATTAAACATCGTTGTTTTACCACAATTAGGGTTACCAGCAAGAGCAATTTTAATACTCATATTTACATACCTCCCCTATTTTACTTGCACACATTGAGCATCATGTTTTCTTACTGATAATTCATATCCTCTAACAGTAATCTCAACTGGATCACCTAAAGGAGCAACTTTTCTAATGTATAGTGCAGTTCCTTTGGTAATTCCCATATCCATGATTCTACGCTTATATGCACTATCCCCATCTATTTTAGTAACAGTAACAGTACTTCCAACTTTTGCTTCACTTAAATTCATCGCAACCTCTCCTTCCTATCAAAAAATTCAAATAATACCTATACCATAATATGGCGGGCCATATCCTGGTTAATTGCAATCCTTGAATCTTTAATATTAACAATTACATTGCCACCAATTGTCGATAAAACCGTCACTTCACTGCCAGCGACAAAACCTAAATTTTCTAAAAATCGTCTTGTTTCTTCGTTTCCACCAATTTTACGAATTTTATTAACTTCACCGACATTTACCATTGTTAAAGGCATCATTCTCACTTCCTCACTTTTCATGTTAGCTCCGTCTAACTAAACTATATGTTATACTCACCTAACTTAAATGTCAATACTTTACCACGAAAAAGTTAAATAAATCTAACTATAAAAGTAAAAAAACTAAGAGGATTATCCTCTTAGTCTAAATCTTCACCATTAGATTCAAATGCTTTTTTAACCCATTGATATGATTTTTTAGGAATGCGTTTTAAATCTCTTAAATCTTTATTAGTTCTATTTACATAAACAAAACCATATCGTTTATCCATATTACACATACTTGCTAAAATATCAATTGGTCCCCATGTAATATAACCTAAGCATTCTACTCCTTCTTCAAAGATTGCATTTTTCATTTCTTTAATATGATCTCTATGATAATTAATACGATAATCATCTTCAATTGTTTTACCAGCTGCAAGCATAGCATCTACTTCTTCTTGAGTCATATCTTCACGCCAACCAATACCGTTTTCAAGAATGAATACTGGTAAACCACTACGATTATATAAATCGTTCATTGTCCATCTTAATCCTTGAGGATCAATTTCCCAACCCCATTCATTTGCTTCACAATGAGGATTTTTAACAACATGTTCACCAACTACTTCATGGTATGGACGTTTATAATCAAATTCACCTTCAGTAATTGTATTTGAACGATAATAACTAAATGCGATATAATCAACAGTATATTTTAATAATTCTTCATCTTCTTCTTCAAATTTAGGCATCCAACCACGATTTGTTAAGTAAGCTACCATATAATCAGGATATTTTCCTTTTGAGAATACATCAGTATGGAAACCATTCATATATTGATATGCTTGCCAAGCAAATAAATTATTTTTTGGTGTATTTGAATATGGATAGATATTAGTTACTGCACTCATACCACAGAATTTAGCATCAGGTTGCATATTTCTTAATGCTCTAACTGCTTTACAATGAGCAATAAATACATTATGGTTTACTTGATATAAATGTTTAGCTGGATCAACACCTTCAGGAATTTCTTCAGCATTTGAAACACGTAACATCATTGCATGTAAATTTTGTTCATTAAATGACATCCAGTGTTTTACACGATCACCAAATCTTTCAATACAAACTTTAGCATATCTTTCAAAACAATCAACAACATATCTTGAAGCAAAACCATTATATTCTTTAACTAAATGATAAGGCATATCAAAATGAACTAAAGTAATCATTGGTTCAATTCCTGCAGCCAATAATTTGTCAATTAACTCATTATAGAATTTTACCCCTTCTTCATTAACTGGTTCATCTAATGTTCCATTAGGGATTATTCTTGACCAGCAAATTGAAAAACGATAAAAATTAAATCCCATATCTTTCATTAAAGCAATATCTTCATCATAACGATGATATTCGTCGATAGCAACTGACCAATCTGAAAATTCTGGATTCATTGGTCTAACGTCGTATACACAAACTCCCTTGCCACCTTCATTACGAGCACCTTCAGTTTGAAAACTTGAAACTGAACCACCCCAATAAAAATTATCTGGTAATTTTCTTTCCACGTTTACTTCCTCCTTATTACCTATTATTTATTTTATAAAAAATAAAAAAAAGAGTAAACATGATTAAAACAAATTATAATAACGTTTCACAATTAGTCTATATTTATTTAATATTATGAAACTTATTTTCATTTTTACAAAAATAAAAAGATTCCCAAAATGGAAATCTTATTCAAATTCATTAGTTCTTGCTACTTCTCTAATCCAAGAAGCTGATTTCTTTTCTTTACGTTTATAACCATCATCTAAGCATACGCGAACAAATCCATAACGGTTTTTAAATGCATTACACCAAGACCAGTTATCAATAGCTCCCCAATAATGATATCCTAAACAATTTGCACCATCTTCAATAGATTTTGCAATCCATTCTAAATGATCTCTTACAAATTCAATACGATAATCATCTTGGATCACACCATTTTCATCCATGAATTTTTCTTCACCTTCAACACCCATTCCATTTTCAGAAATAAAGAAAGGTAAATCAGGACATTCTTTTTTGATTTTCATACCAAAATCATAAATTCCTTTTGGATAAATTTCCCATCCACGGTGTACATTCATTTTTCTTTCTGGCCAGATATATGGTTTTGCAATACAAGGTAATCCATTTTCATCAAATTTAGAATCAGGAGCTTGTACTCTAGTAGGTTGATAATAGTTAAATCCTAACCAATCAACTTTACCTTGTGCTAAAATTGCTTCATCACCAACACGACGATTAATTTTTATTTTCCAATCATTTTCAACTGTATCTAATACATCTTCTGGTAAATGTCCATGAGCAACAACATCTAACCACCAGCGATTGTGTAATCCATCAGTCATCCTAACTGCTTCTAAATCTTCTGGAGTTGGATTTTCTTTTGTATATGGTGGAGCAAAACAGTTGATCATACCAATCTTAGCATCCGCCATTAATTTTCCTTCTTCTTTTAATTGTCTAAAATTCATAACCGCTAAACAGTGAGCTAAAGTTATATTATATTGAACATTGATTGATTGTTTAAAATCTTTTACATATGGATACCATACCCCATGTAAAAATTGTTGTTCTGGTTCAACGATTGGTTCATTAAAAGTAAACCAGTATTTAATTTTATGACCAAATTCTTCCATTGCTTTCTTTACAAAATTTGCATAAGCTTCAACAACTTCACGATTTTGCCAACCACCACGTTTAACTAAATATTCAGGCATATCAAAATGATACATGTTCATGAAGATTTCGATACCATTTTCATGAGCACAATCAATTAATTTATGATACCAGGCAGCACCTTCTGGATTAATATTTCCATCTTGATCTAATAATCTTGTCCATTGCATTGAAGTACGGAAAGATTTGAAATTCATACTTTTTAACAATTTGATATCTTCTTCATATTTGTGATACATATCATTTCCTACATAAGAACCAACATTGTTAAAAAAGGCATTGATTTCTTGATCAGAATACATATCCCAATATGAGCGAAGTCTTCCGCCAACGTTATAACTTCCTTCAGTTTGTGGTCCAGACATTGCTGCACCAAAGAAAAAATCTTTTGGTAATTTTATTGTCATATAGTTCCTCCTTGAAATTCACCACCATTATAAAGATTTTTTTTATTTTGCCAATATTATGGAACACTTTTCTAATTAATTTTCATTTTTTTATCCAATTAGCAATATTTTAAGAAACTTATTTCCATTTTAAAATTTTCTTCTTACAAACTTCATGAAAATATTATAAAAAAATAACTTTAAATAGTTTCATTTTTAAAATATAAAACAATTCTTTTATGAAACTTTCTTTCATGATATAATTTTATCGGTGATTAAAATGAGTATAATGACACAATTAGAATTTGAACTTAATTTCTCTAACTCAGAAAAAAATATTGCAAAATATATTCTCGATAATGGTGAAAATGTTTTAAATCTTTCTATTAAAGAATTGGCTAAAGAAACATATACTTCACCAGCTACAATTGTTCGTTTATGTCAAAAATTAGGCTTAGATGGCTTCCAGGATTTCAAAATCAAATATTCAGCTGAGTTGCAATATGATAATAAAAGTCGTATCGATGTCAATTTTCCATTTACAAAAGATGATAACAGTCGCTTGATTGCTAATAATATAGCTCGCTTACATCAAGAAGCTTTACAAGATACTTTAAGTCTGATTGAATTTGATAACTTAGATAAAATAATCGCTAAAATAGAACAAGCTAAACGGATTTATCTTTTCGGCTTTGGAAACTCGTTACTAGCCGGTTTAGATTTCCAACACAAAATGATGCGCATCAATAAAATGGTTGAGATTCGTAGTAACGCTGGTGAACAGGGATTTTTATCATATACATGTACTAAACAAGACGTAGCCATTATTATTTCGTATTCTGGTGAAACTAACGAGTTAGTAAGTATTGCTAAAAATTTAAAAAGACAGCATATTCCAGTTATTGCAATCACTTCTGTTGGTGATAATCGTCTATCTAAATATAGTGATTTTATAATTAATACCGGTTCTCGAGAAAAAATTTTTTCAAAAATAGCTCCCTACGCTTCTAAAACATCAATTTCATATATATTAGATGTAATTTTTTCATGTTTATTTAAGCTGCATTATGACCAGTATATAAATGAAAAACTAAATAATGATAAAAACAGTGATCATCGTCATCCTTATAAAAGTCCTATTAATGAAAAAGAATGAATTGTTATTTTAAATTCATTCTTTTTATATTTCAATAATTTGACCATTTTGTATTCTTAGTTGAACATCACACTTTGCAGCTAAAGATGGTGAACATGTTGAAACTATTACACAACGACCTTGATGAGCTAAAGTAATTAGATCATCTAAAAATTCCTGTGAATCTTTTTCATCGAGATTACCTGTGGGTTCATCTGCCAAGATTAAATCGGTATTTTTTACTATTGCTCTTGCAAGGGCAACTCGTTGTTGCAAATTAACAGGTAAATTATCAACACTTTCAAAACATTGTTTTTTCGACAAGCCTAATTTTTCTAAGATATTTAAACAATATTTCTTTTTATTACTTACTTTTATCTTTGCAATCTTTAAAGTGGCTAATATATTTTCATAAGCATTTAAATAATATATTAAATTACTAGATTTAAAAATAATTGCTGAGTCATTTCTTCGATATTTACTTAAACCAATTTTAGTTACATCATTACCTTTATAAATAACTTTTCCATTAGCAGGTTTATCTAAACCAGCAGCTAATATTACCGTAGCAATCTTGCCACTATCATCAGAACCTACAACACCATATATTTTGCCTTTATCAAATGAATAACTTGTATTTTTTAAAGATACATATTGATTTTTATAATTTTGATATGTATAAGTAACATTTTTAAATTCTAAAACATTTTCCATATTAATACTTCCTTTTTATCAAGATATCACCTGGTGAAATCTTACCAACATAAATTGCCGATATGATCATTGATAATAAACAAATTATTCCTGTTGATATTATTAAAATAGTTATTGAATTTATATCTAGTGAAACATTAAAATCAAGACCATCTATACATTGAAATGAACTGGTAATAATAGTATTTTTATCATATGTATCAATATTATTTTCATCGTTTTCATTAACAATATTTGGTACTACAATTATAATTTGCTCATTATTAGTAGTTGTATTTAAAGAATTTATTATTGTATTATTTAGTATTCTTCCTGTTGATAAACATATAATCAACGCCACGACTGCTATCATGGCAATATTTAAAAATTGTTGTAAAATAATTTTTATTTTACTTTGGCCTAAAGATAAAAATATTTCGATTTCATTGTAATGCTTTTTTAATAATGATAACAATATAACTCCTAAAATAATTGCTCCAATAATTATTATAATTATTATAAATACAGTTGCTGTAGTCTCCATTTTTTGAAAATTTGTGATATCTCGTTGATATGTAAGTAAATTGGTTTCTAGCGAAAAGTTATTAAAATCAATATTACTTTGTTTATTAGCTAAATTCATAAATTTATCAACATTTTTTAAATCATCTAAATAATAAACAGCTAAAGTTAAATCATCATTATTTGTTAGTGTTTGTCCTATTGATAAATCAGTATAAATTGTATTAAGCAAATCACTTTGTTTTGCCTGATTTAAAGTTCGATAATTTTTTATTTCATAAATACCTACTACTTTTAATTCTACTGATGTTGATTGATTATTAGATGAGTATATCGTAAATGTATCGTTAAGATTTAGGTTATTATTATTGGCTAAAGTCGTTTCAATTACACAATTATTAGTTCCAGCATCATCATTAGTTAACAAACGCCCTTCAATTAATTCATTAATATTATTAGTAAAATCGTTTAAATTAGCCATTGAGGAGTTAGCACTAATGATAAATTGATTATTATTTTGATTGTCATCATTTATATCAATTCTAATCGGATTTATTTGACTACTATTAGATTCAGTTGCAATATTATAATTATAATTCTTTACATATTGAAAATTACTTAATTGATTGGCCATATCAATTGTAATCTGGCTAGCAGTTTGACTATCATTATTTGGCATCAATGTAACTTCATTATTGGAATTTGCATATATTTGTTCAACCAAACTATTACTAGTTTGTCGGATTGCTAAAGCACAAATCAATAAATTCACTAATATAATTATTACCAAAAGTAATAATACAGTTTTGCCAATATTCTTTTTAAAACTTAACAAAGCATTTTTAACCATATTACATCCTCCTATCATAAATATAAGGACTAATATCGAAAATAAAATCATACAATTATGTAAAAAAATAGGAAACATCCCATTTTATAAATATTATCGAAAAAAAATAAAAGCTAGGATATTTATAGTTTTATCCTAGCTTTATTGATGTCACTTTGATTAAATATCATTCTGATTTATCAACATTAATAATGTTGTTTTTTACCTGATACAACTATTTGATCATCACCTAATTGATCTTTTGCATTATCGTTATTAGTTTGTTTTTTAGGTTTCATTAAAATCACCTCATTTATATTATGGTCAATTTTAATTTTAAAATACTAATTATTTAAAAAATTATATTTTTCCAAATCATCGTGTACTCTTTTTCACCTGTATCAGTATCTGTACTTGAATTTCGAATTTTAAAATTTTCTCTTTGATAAAAATTTACAGCTTTAGTATTTTTTTGATACACATTCAATTTTAATTGTTGTTTTATTTCTTTTACATAATCTAATAGCTGTTTACCAATACCCATAGATTGTTTTTGATTACAAACAAAAATTCCTGCTATATAATCATTGATTAACCCAATAAATCCATAAATATTGTTATTTATTTCATAAACATATACTTCTGCCTGGACGATCATTTCTTTTACCAGTTTAAAACTATTATACCAATAATGTGGTGAAATAAATTGATGAGCTTCAATATTAGCAGTTAACCAGATTTCCATAACTATATCAATATCTTTTCCTTGTAGCTTTCTAATCAAAATATATTCTCCTATACGTAAATTAAAAAGGTGATAGAATCTAAGATCCTATCACGCATTTATCTTCATTATTCGTCTCCAAAACAAATACCAATTGCTTTTGCTGCTTTTACTAATTCACCATTAGGGTCAACATGTTTTTGTTTACCAAATTTAGCATCACCAATTACTTCTTCTAATGAAGTATAAGTCATTTCTTCACCTTTTAAAGTAACAACGTTACCAAATTTACCATCTTTAATTAATTCAAGAGCTTTTACCCCAAAACGAATTGATAAAATTCGATCGTATGCTTGGATATCACCACCACGAATAATATGTCCTGGATTTACAGAACGTACTTCATGGTTTTTAATTGCTTTTTCTAAGTCATCTGCCACTTTTGCAGCTAATCCTGAATAACGTACTGGATCAGGACTATCTTCTACAATTTTACCAATTACTTTTGTTCCATCAGCGTATTTTGCCCCTTCTGCAACAGCAATTACTGTATAAGGATAACCTTCTTTATCACGTTTTTCTACGTGTTTTACAATGTTTTCAATTGTAAATGGTATTTCAGGAATCAAAATACAAGAAGCATTTCCAGCCATACCAGCATATAATGCAATCCATCCTGCATCACGTCCCATCAATTCGCAACAAATTATACGATGATGAGATTTTGCAGTCGTATTTAAACGATCAATAAATTCAGTACCTACAGATAATGCACTAATAAAACCATAAGTTAAATCAGTTGCTGGTAAATCGTTATCCATTGTTTTTGGAATTCCAATTACGTTAACACCTTTTCTTGAAAAATCACGAGCACTTGTTAAAGTACCGTCACCACCTAAAACAACTAATACATCTACTCCAGCTTTTTTTAAGTTTTCAACACCTACATCTGAAACGTCTTTTCTAACTTTTCCACCTTTACCATCATCTACTAAATAGTCGAATAAGTTATCTTTGTTTGAACTATATAAAATAGTTCCTCCTTCTTTGTAAATATTTTCAACCTTGTCTACTGTTAATTCTATGTAATCATTGTTATAAAGACCACGGTAACCATAAACATATCCAATTACTTCATAACCATATTCGTTAATTGCTGCTTTTGTTACTGCTCTAATAACAGCATTTAAACCTGGACAGTCTCCACCTCCAGATAATAATGCGATTCTTTTTATATCTGCCATATATATCCCTCCATGAGTTCTATTATAAGATTTTTCGAATTAAAACTCAACAAAAATGTTAACGTTTACAAAATTTCATTATTTTTTAAATATTTAATTAATTTATTGACCGGCAAACCGATTACTGTTTCTAAATCACCGTCTATTGTTTCAACTAATCTTTTTCCTTCACCTTGAATTGCATAAGCCCCTGCTTTTCCCTGCCATTCATTTAACGATAAATATTGTTTAATTTCTTCATCAGTTAAGTCTTTAAATTTTACTTTAGTAGCGTCATGAAAAGTTGTCACTTGGTTTTGATCGATTATTGCAACAGCTGAATAAACAGTTTGAATTTTTCCAGATAAGAAACGGAGCATGTCAAAAGCTTCTTGATAATTTTTAGCCTTTCCTAGCATCTTTTCATCTAAACAAACCATTGTATCACTGCCAATAATAACGTCTTGAGGATATTTTAATGAGATTGGTAAAGCCTTTTGATAAGCTAATTTTTCTAAACGTAAAGGAAGTGTTAAAGACATATCTAACACTTCCTCTATTTCCTGATAATCAACTATAAAGTCGATATGATGTAATTCTAGCAGCTCTTTTCTTCTTGGTGAACTGCTAGCTAAAACAATCTGTCTCATTATTCAGATTTTGGTGCATCAGCTTTTGTTTCTTTTTTCAAAGGCTTTGGTAAAAGCGCCTTTCTAGAAACATTAACTTTACCTTTATCATCAACTTTAGTAACTTTAACTTTGACAATATCCCCAACTTTGATAACATCACCCATTTTTTTAGTTCTTTCATAAGCGTAATCAGAAATATGTAAGAAAGCATCAGTTCCTTCGAATAAATTAATAAACGCATAATTATCTTCAACTCTAACTGCTTTTCCATCATACACTTCGCCAACTTGAGCCTTTTTAACAATCTTTTCAATTAATGATACTGCTTTATCAATTGCTTCCTGGTTATGATGATAAATAACAACTGTTCCATCTTGTTCAATATCAATTTTAACACCATCTGATTGATCAATAATTTCATTAATAGTTTTTCCACCTTGACCAATAACTGATTTAATTTGATCAGGATCAATTTTAATCATTTTAACTTTAGGTGCATATGGTGATAATTCAGCACGTGGCTCACTAATAGTTGCCATCATATTAGCCATAATTTCTTTTCTAGCTTCTTTAGCTTGTGCTAAAGCTTCTTGAAGAATTTCTTTAGTAATACCATCAATTTTTATATCCATCTGTAACGCACAGATTCCTTTATCAGTTCCAGCAACTTTAAAATCCATATCTCCAAGGTGATCTTCCATTCCTTGAATATCAGTTAAAATTGTATAATCATCGCCTTTTTTTACAAGTCCCATTGCTACACCAGCAACAGGTGCTTTAATTGGTACCCCTGCTGCCATTAATGACATTGAAGAAGCACAAATTGAAGCTTGTGATGATGAACCGTTAGATTCTAACACTTCTGATACAACACGAATAGTATATGGGAATTCATCTTCGCTTGGAATTACTTGAGCTAAAGCTCTTTCACCTAAAGCTCCATGTCCAATTTCACGACGTCCAGGCGCACCCATTCTACCTGTTTCCCCAACTGAATATGGTGGGAAATTATAGTGATGCATAAAACGTTTTTGATCTTCTAACCCTAAACCATCAATTTTTTGATGTTCACCGATTGCCCCTAATGTAGTAACTGACAATACTTGAGTTTCACCACGAGTAAATAAAGCTGATCCATGAACACGTGGCAATAAATCAATTTGTGAATCTAATGGTCTAATTTCATTTAATTTACGACCATCTGGTCTAACTTTATCTTCAGTAATCAAACGACGTACTTCATCTTTTTCTAAATCATGTAAGATGATATCTACTTGTTTCATTACATTAGCTTTTACTTCATCACTTTCATATTCTTTATTATCATATTCCTCATTGACTTGTGCTATTAATTTATCAATAGCGTCATATCGTTCTAATTTACCTGGAATTGAAACAGCAGCGACCATTTCTTCTTTAGCACGCTCACTTACTTCAGCCACTAAATTTTCATCTAATTCAAATAGTGGTACATCGATTTTTTCTTTACCGCATGCTTCAATAACTTTTTCTTGGAAAGCGATTAATTCTTTAATTTTTTCATGTCCAAATAATAATGCTTCTAGCATTACTTCTTCACTGACTTCTTTAGCATCAGCTTCTACCATGTTAATAGCATCTTTAGTTCCAGCTACTTCCAAGTTAATTAATGATCTTTCTAATTGTTCTGGTGAACCATTAACAATAAATTCACCATCTACTAAACCAACATTAACCCCAGCAATTGGTCCATTAAAAGGAATATCAGAAATACATAATGCTAAAGAAGCACCTAACATTGCTGTCATTTCAGGAGTAGCATCTTGATCTACTGATAAAACAGTATTAATACTTTGAACTTCATTTCTAAAACCATCAGCAAATAATGGTCTGATAGGACGATCGATCATTCGAGCAGTTAATGTTCCATGTTCACTTGGTCGCCCTTCACGTTTTAAAAATCCGCCTGGAATTTTACCAACGGAATATAATTTTTCTTCATATGTAACTGTTAATGGAAAAAAATCAACATCTTTTGGTTCTTTTCCAGCAACAACAGTTGATAAAATAACTGTATCATTATATCTAACTAATACAGCACCATTAGCCTGTTTAGCTAACTCTCCCACTTCAACACTTAGATTTTTACCATAAAAATCCATACTAAACACTTGTTTATTCATTCTTTCACCTCATCTATTATCTTAGCCATTATAACATAAAAAATTTCTTTTCAAAACAATTTCTTACCTTAACTACTGCAAAAGAGAATAAAAAGATGTTATAATAGTAATCAGAGGTGAGTTTATGAATGAAAATGAATTAAAAAGTTTAGAAGTATACAATGAAAAGTTTAAGGAGGATCCTACTTCTTTTAATGATTTCCAAGCCAATGATTATATTAAGCTGTTAAAGAAAAGTGATAATAATGAAGAAGCTATTGAAGTCGGTAAAACTTTCATGTCACAATGTCCAAATTTAAGAGGATACTTAAATCAATATGGATATGCTCTTTACAATAAGTATATTAATATTGATGATGAAAAAATCCAGGAAAATGAAAATCTATTCTTTAGTATTTTAGATGACATTTTAGCAGTATGTAAACAAGAACGTTATTCGCCAATGGAACCTGCTGTTAACAGAGCAATTAAATACTTACAAAGAGTAAAACCAAATGATCCTGATAAATTAATCGAAGTTCTTAATTTACTTGATCCAAACCTATTAGATGACAAACCTTTTACTAATGATGAAGGTAAAGAATTTGAATCTAAAAAAGAACGTTACTATCGTTTAAAAGTTAAAGCTTTATATGAAGCAAAACGTGCAAGAGAATGTGTTGAAACAGCAAATAATGCTTTAGCATTACCTATTAAATGGCATTTTAACACTTTACAATGGATCAATTATCAAAGAGCTTGTTCTTTAGTTGATTTAGAACAATATGATGAAGCTAAAAAGATTTTCTTATCTTTACATAATCATATCCGCAGTGTCAATTTCTATGAAGTTTTATATAAAACATATTCTAAAACTGGTAATATCAAAGAAGCAAATGCTTATTTACTTTATGAATTCTTTGAAAATGGATATTCTATTAATCATTTAGGAATTTATCAAAGATTAATGGAAGCTACTCAAAGAACAAATGATCCTATGTTAATAGAAATCGTTGATATTTTCTTAACTAAACTTTGTCAAGAAAATAATCGTGACTATACACCTGTTGGTGATTATGGTGATAAATATAAAGATCAAAATTCTGAATATTTATACGATGAATTATATGAAAAAGTTATGAATAATCTTGATAAATATGTTGAAAGAGTTGAAGGTACTGTTGTTCATTACAATAAAGAACGTGGTATTGGAACTATTTCTCGTCATGATCAAGATGGTATTTTCTTTAGACAAGCTGATTATGTTTACGATGAAGATGTACAACGCCGTGATAAAGTTGAATACACTCCATTAGAAACATTTGATCGTAAGAAAAATGTTGTAACTAGCAAAGCTATTTTAATTATTACTACTGAAGAGTACATTAATTTTGGTTATTAAGATAACAGTTAAAAGGCAAAGATCAATTCTTTGCCTTTTGTTTTATCCGATTTTTTTGCTACAAAAGATTCTTTTAAATATTATTCATCCCTATTTTTTAAATATGCCTGCATTGCTTTAATACTTTCATCTGAAATTACATGTTCAATCAAACAAGCATCTTTATCAGCAATTTCCTCATCAATATTTAAAACCTCTATAAATAACTTTTTAATAGTCTGATGTTTATTAGAAAAAAATTCAGCCATTTCAATCCCTTTAGGTGTCAATTTTATATCAGAATATTTCTCATAGTTAACATAGCCATTTTTAGATAAAACAACAACCGCATTATTAACACTTGGTTTAGATACCCCTAATCTTTTAGCGATATCACTAACCCGAGCCTTTTTCCCGTCTAATGAAAGCTCATAAATTAACTCTAAATAATTTTGCATCGCAATTGTCATTTCTTCCATTTAATACCACCCCTAATGGAATTATAATAGCATAAAACGGTTATTTTCTCAATACTGTGCCCATAAAGAGCAATTAGAAAAGCATAAAAATAATTGAGGTGAAATAATGAAATTTTTATTATCATTAAATCCAATTACTATTGTTTTTTTAGTAGCTACATTTAATTGGTTGATGACTTTTTTTGGAGCTTCATTGGTTTACTTTGTTAAAAGCGCCAATAAAAAATTAATTTGTGTCGCTTTAGGCAGTTCAGCTGGAATAATGATTGCTGCCTCCTTTTTTTCTTTGCTTCTTCCTGCTAAAGAGCAATTAGAAAATAGTGGCAAAATCGCATTATTAATGATTCCTGCTGGCTTTATCTGTGGGGTCTTACTTTTAATGACCTTTGATAAACTATTACCTCATGAACATATGATGTCTCATGTCCAGGAAGGTATCAATCCTAGTCGTTTTTCTAAAAATAAATTATTGATGTTAGCTATGACTTTGCATAATATACCTGAAGGGTTGGCGGTTGGCGTAGCTTTTGCTGGAGCTGCTAATGGTAATTATTTAAGCGCTATAATTTTAGCAATTGGAATTGGTATTCAAAACTTCCCTGAAGGTACTGCAATTGCTTTGCCGATGTTACAATGTGGAAAAAGTCGTTTTCAAGCCATGATGTATGGCCAATTTTCTGCTCTAGTTGAAGTCCCAGCTGCTTTAATAGGCTTTATTTTTGCTAGCATTACTAATGTTACACTACCTTTTATATTATCTTTTGCTGCTGGAGCTATGTTTTTTGTTTGTATCGAAGAACTTATTCCTGAAGCAAATGCAACTGAGGGTATTGATTTAGGGACAATAAGCTTCATGATTGGCTTTGTAATTATGATGTCTTTAGATATTTTATTATCATAATATTTAAAAGAGAAATAATTGTTATGTCTTATCATTTCGATTCTTTCTCTTTTTAAATAATTACTTATAGTTAATAAATGCTGTAAGGATTAAAAAATTTTTACATATTGACAAAAACGTTTCAATACCGTATTATTTTTTTAAACAATTATTTAGACAAAGACATTGAAGTGAACTAGTAAATATGGCTTAGACATCAGAGATATTGTGGTTGGTGAAAACAATACGTTAAGACATATTGAATTCATCATGGAGTTGGATTGCTGATATGTAGGCAGTTACCGGTTGTTGACCGTTATCACAAACAAGTTTCATACTTACTAAGGTTATTAATGCGAATTAATAGCAAATTTGGGGTGGTACCACGACTTTGTCGTCCTCTTAGGAGGACTTTTTTTGTTTAAAGAATTGAAAGAAACGAAGGGAGAGTTTTTTATGAAAAAATTATTTAGTGGTTTGTTAGCTATAGCAATGTGTGCTAGTATTACTGGCTGCGGTACTGGAGATAGTGGTGGCAGCACTGGTGAAGTAAAAGATTTATCAGAAGTAAAAATCGGAGTTGTTCAATTAATGCAACACGATGCATTGGATGCTTCTTATGAAGGGTTTAAAGACGTTTTAGTTGAAGCTGGCGTTGATGAAGACAATATCGACTACCAGGTCGCTGGGGATGCTGCAAACTGTCCAACTATCGCTGATAAATTAGTTAATGACGGCAATGATTTAATTTATGCAATAGCTACACCGGCATTACAATCAGCAGCTGCTGCAACAACTGAAATCCCAATTGTTGGTTGTGCCATTACTGATTATGAAAGTACTGACTTAGTTAAAAGCAATGATGAACCTGGTGGTAATGTTACTGGTGCTAGTGATTTAACACCTATTAATGAGCAGTTTGACCTATTAACTAAATTATTACCAGATGCAAAAAAAGTTGCTATTATGTACTGTGGTAGTGAAGACAATTCAATTGTCCAAGGTGAAATTGCTCAAGAAGCAGCAAAAGATCATAATTTAGATTATGAAGTTTATACAGTAACTGATTCAAATGATATTCAAGCTGTTACTAATCAAATTGTCAGTGATGAAAATGATGTTGTATATATTCCTACTGATAATACTTTAGCAACTTATATGAGCAGTGTTGAAGCTATCACTTCACAAGCTAAAATTCCTTGTATTGTTGGAGAAGAAGGAATGACTAACAATGGTGGTCTTGCAACATATGGTATTAATTATGAAAATTTAGGTCGCGAAGCTGGTAAACAGGCTTTAGCAATCTTAAAAGGTGAAAAAACTGCTGCAAATACACCAATTGTTCAATTAGATGCTAAAGATTGTACAATGGTAATTAATTTAAAAGTTGCTCAAAAATGTGATATTACAATTAACAAAGAAGATTATCCAGAAGCAACATTTATTGAAGAATAGGAGTTAAAAAATGGGTTTATTCTATACATTTTTAGGAGCTGTTGATTTAGGATTAATTTGGGGATTTTTAGCTCTTGGCGTATATATAACATTTCGTTTATTGGATATTGCAGATTTGACCGTTGATGGTAGTTTTACAACTGGTGGTGCTGTTTGTGCAGTTTGTGTTTTAAACGGTATTCATCCATTATTAGCATTATTAATTTCAATTCTAGCTGGTTTTTTAGCTGGAGCAATAACCGGAATTTTGCATACTAAATGTAAAATTCCAGCTATTTTAGCTGGTATCTTAACACAAATCGGTCTTTATTCGATAAACTTAAGAATTATGGGTGGCCGTGCTAATTTACCATTAACTACAGCTAATACTTTATTCGCTGATTTATCAGTTAGTTTAGATATTAATAGATATTATATCGCTTTGGTAATTTCATTAATTTTTGTAATTATATTTATTGCTTTATTATACTGGTTCTTTGGTACTGAACTTGGTTCAGCAATTAGAGCTACTGGAAACAATGAACAAATGGCAAGATCTTTAGGTATCAACACTGATACCATGAAATTACTAGGATTAACTATTAGTAATGGTTTAGTTGGATTATCTGGTGCTTTATATGCCCTTTATGGTCAAGCAACAGATGTTCGTGTTGGAACAGGAGCAATCGTTATTGCATTAGCATCAATTGTTATTGGTGAAGTAGTTATTTCTAGTAAAAAAGGCAATTTTGCTTTGAGACTAACTTCAATAATCATTGGTTCAATTATTTATCGTATTATTGTTGCTTTAGTTTTACAAATGGGATTAAATACTGATGATTTAAAACTATTAACTGCTATTTTAGTAGGTATCGCTTTAACAATACCAATTATGTTAAATAAACGAAAACAAATATCGATGTATAAAAAATTAACTGGAAAGGAGATTAATCAAGATGCTTAAATTAACAAATGTAAGTAAAACTTTTAATCTAGGAACAGTTAATGAAAAAAAAGTTTTGCATGATATTAATCTGGTTTTAAATGAAGGTGATTTTGTAACTATCATTGGTGGTAATGGTGCTGGTAAATCAACTTTATTAAATATGATTTCTGGATTATATCCTTTAGATTGCGGTATTATTACTCTTGATGGTGAAGATATTTCTTTACAACCTGAATATCAAAGAGCTAAAAAAATTGGTCGTTTATTCCAAGATCCAATGTTAGGAACAGCTGGTGACATGCAAATTTTAGAAAATCTTGCTCTTGCTAAACGTCGTGGTCAAAAACGTGGTTTAGCCTGGGGTGTAACTAAAAGTGAAAAACAGGAATATTACGAATTAGTAAAATCGTTAAATTTAGGTCTAGAAGATCGCCTAACAACAAAAATGGGACTGCTTTCTGGTGGTCAAAGACAAGCAGTAACATTATTAATGGCTACTTTACAAAAACCAAAATTATTATTATTAGATGAACATACAGCCGCTTTAGATCCTGCGACATCAGCAAAAGTATTAAAATTAACTAACGATATCATTCTTAATCAGCATCTAACAGCAATGATGGTAACCCACAATATGAAAGATGCAATTGACGTTGGTAATCGTTTAATTATGATGTATAATGGTCATATCATTTATGATGTTAGTGGTGAAGAAAAAAGAAAGCTTACTGTTGAAGACTTACTTCATAAATTTGAAGCTGCAAGCGGTGAAGAGTTTGCTAATGATAGAATGTTATTAGGATAGAACTGTTAAAATTACAGTTCTATTTTTTTATAACAAATAATTTCCCCTTTTCAGGAATACAGCAAAATACGTCTTCAATTTTATCAATGCCTTGTTTTTTTAATTGGGCAAGCAGCCAGTTGGTATCTCGATTAAGTAATTTTAAATTATCATAGTCTACTACCCCATCGCAAATTAAGGCATCTGGTAATTCAACAACACATTGGTCTTTACAAATAACTGATAAAGAACCATTGGTTTCCAACAATGCAAATTCAACTTTAGAAATACTATCAATATCGTTTACTCGTAAATGATGGGTTAGATCATTTACAGTATACCTTTGTTCTTTCATCTTTTTTTGATCAAGTTTTCCCTTAAAAATAATATATGTAGGTTTTCCTTCAAAAATATCTCTAAGCCGTTTTGACTTCATCGTTATTATCGATACACAACGATCTAAAAGAATCAAGGTCATTGTTGCTACAATACCATGAATAAAAGTAAAATCACTATCTCCTAGTGTATTAATCATTATTTCTGCAATAATTAAAAAAACTACAAAATCAAAAACATTTAATTGACTAAATTCTTTTTTTCCAAAAAATCTTAAAATGATTGTTAAATAGATATAAATCCCTAAACTAAATAAAAACACTTCTAAGATACTCATATTTTATCATTCCTTCAATATAATATAATAAGATAAAAAGGGAGGGAAAATATGAAATCATATTTTAAAATATATTTGAAATTTGCCTTATTTATACTTATTAGTTTTATATTCATTAGTATAATCCTTGCCGGAATAATAAGTTTTATACACATCCCTAATTTTATTTATCATCTTATTATAAATTTAATAGCCGGATTATTAATGATTGTTTGGGGTTTTTTAATTGTAAAAACTTTTAAAAAAAATGCTATCTATCACAGTCTATTATGTGGTCTTATTTTTGCCCTTGTTGCTTTAATGGTCAATATTGATGATATTAATATTTTAAATATTATTTCCAGACCATTTGTTTTAATTACAACAGTAATAATTTTAAATTACTATCAAAGAAAAATAGATAATTAGTTAAAAAAATTATTAAAAAAGTAGAAATAGATAATAAACTCAGTTATTAAATATTTCTACTTTTATTTGAAATTTAGTTTTTAAATTCAATATTTAGAATTCTTACATCATATGGTTCAGCAACCCCAACTGTAACAATTTCATTAACACCATGTCCTAAAACAGCTTTAGCTAATGGTGATTCATTAGAAATTTTACCATTTAATGGATCAGTTTCTGTATAACCAACAATTTTATAACTTTCAGGTTCCGCATCATCTTCAGATAAATCTAAAATAGTTACTGTAGTACCAGGTTTTACTACTTTTAAATCCATCTGATCTTCAGAAATAATTTCAGCATGCTGAAGCATATAATCAATTTCTTTGATTCTTGCTTCCAAATGAGCTTGTCTTTCTCTTGCTGCATCATAATCAGCATTTTCTGATAAGTCACCTTGAGATCTTGCTAATTGTAATTCTTCAATAACTTTAGGTCTTTCGACATTAATCAAGTTATTTTTTTCTTGTTCTAATTTTTCTACACCGCTTTGGGTCAACAAAACTTTTTCGCGTTCCATAATATCACCTCGTAGTCAATAATATAGCATAATTCCATATAAATATCTAGTCTAACTTATGAGACAATCGAAGAAATTTTTGTAATCAATAAGTCAACAGCTACCTGATTACTACTACCTTCAGGTATAATGATATGCGCATACTTTTTAGAAGGCTCTACAAATTGTTCATGCATTGGTCTAACTGTTTGTAGATATTGGTTACAAACTGACTCTAAACTTCTTCCTCTTTCTTGCATATCACGTTTTAAACGTCTAATAAAACGAATATCAGCATCGGTATCGACATAAATTAAAATATCACATCGTTCTCTAATCTGTACTTCATTTAATACAAATAACCCTTCTAGAATAAACACATCGCGAGGATTAATAACTTCAACTTGTAAACTGCGATTATGAACAGTAAAATCATAAATTGGTTTTTCGATACTTTGATTAGATTTCAATAAATCAAGATGCTTAACTAATAAATCCATATCAAAGGCAAGTGGATGATCATAATTAGTTTTAACCCGTTGTTCCATTGTTAAATGTGACTGATCTTTATAATAATCATCCAAACGAATTATTTTTATAGTATGTTCATGCTTAAAATATTCATAGATTTCATTAGCAATCGAACTTTTACCAGATGCACTACCACCAGCAATACCAATTATTATCGGTTTTTTCACTTTGTTATCCTTCTTCCCATATCATCAACTTTTAATTTATAGCAAACAGGTAATTTAAGTATTTCCATTGGAT
This sequence comes from Erysipelatoclostridium sp. An15, assembly GCF_002160675.1. Taxonomy (NCBI): domain Bacteria; kingdom Bacillati; phylum Bacillota; class Erysipelotrichia; order Erysipelotrichales; family Coprobacillaceae; genus Thomasclavelia; species Erysipelatoclostridium sp. An15. The sequence goes on along the minus strand of NZ_NFLA01000001.1, from coordinate 19,581 downwards.
GATTAGCAACACTAACTTCTTCGTTTTCTTCATTAATAATTTTTTCTACTGGCACAATTACATTTTCATGACTAGGACTGAAAAATTCAATTTGATCACCTAGTTTAAAGTAATTACGCTGTTCAATAATAGCCATCTGATTTGACTCATCATAGCCAATAACACGAGCACAAAATTCTTGTGTTGGGTGTTCATCGCGCTGATTATAAATCTGTTTATTATTATCAGCCTGATTATCAAAAAATCCAGTACATAAAGCTCGATTAGCCGCTTTTAATAATTCTTGATAATATTTATCACTCATTACAAAATTATCAGGGTCTTTACAATAATCATCTATTAACTTACGATAAGTTGAAACAACTGTTGCAATATAATGCAATGATTTCATTCGCCCTTCAATTTTAAATGAATTTACTCCTAATTCTATCAATTCTGGAATGTGATTGATCAAAGCCATATCTTTACTTGACATACTAAATGGAATCACACCATTATCATTTACTTGTTTATCTTTTATAAATAAATCATAATACCAGCGACAAGACTGCGAACAACCACCACGATTGGCATCACGTCTTGAAAAATAATTAGATAACATACAACGTCCTGAATAATGAATACACATAGCACCATGAATAAAATATTCAATATCAATATCAGTTTTATCTAAAATTGTTTTTAAATCCTGATAACATACTTCACGTCCTAAAACCACGCGATCCATCCCTAAATTTTGATAAAACTTAATTGCTTTACTATTTAACGTTGATAACTGTGTGGAAACGTGAACTTCTAAATTTAAATTTAGTTTCTTAGCAATACTCATTATATATGGATCAGCAACAATAATTGCCTGAACCCCTATTTCATCTAATGTTTTTAAATATTGTTCGATTCCATCTAAATTATCTTGATGTAAGATAATATTACATGTTACATGAATAGCAGCATTATATTTTTTTGCAAACGTAACTGCCTCTTTAATATCTTCTAAACTAAAATTTGATGCACTAGAACGCAATGAAAACTCTTTTCCACCTACAAAAACAGCATCAGCACCGTATTTAATAGCTACTTTTAATTTCTCTAAATTTCCAGCAGGCGCTAATAATTCAGGTTTTTTTACAATTACCCTTTTACCATCAATTATCTTACTTACATTTCTCATTTTCTTCTCGCTTTCTTACATCATCAATTTTATAAACAGTATTATCAAACATAAAACTATGATAATATTCAACTTCTGGTGTTAATTTTTTTAATTGTGCCATTAAATCATGAGATACTTTTCCAAAATGTTGTTTTTGACAACTATCAATTGCATCTTGATATAAGTTTACAATTTCTACTAATTTTAAATCATCAACGTATAAAGATTCGATATATAAATAATCAAAATCACTCATACTACTCATTATATCTAAACAGCACATTTGCTGCTTAGATAAAATATGACAGCCATATTGATCTTCATATATATGACATTGATAATCTACTCCATTAGCCTTAATGGTAATTTCATCATCAATTGATACTTGATTTTCATGTCCTATTTCTTTGAAATAATTTGTTAACAGCTTACGTTTAGAATAAGCCATATATTCAACACCATGAATTTGAACTACTGTTTTGATATTTGTTTCTTGAGCAATTTTTTGTTTTTCATTTAAAGGAATTTCCCGCGCTAAAAAAGCACCATCAATACCTTGTAATCCTAAATAATTTAATGTTGCTTGATTGGTATTTAAAGTATCTGGATGATAGATCATTTTAAAATGATAATTTTGTTCTTTACAAATTTGTAAAACAGCAAAATCCTGAAATAAAATACCATCTATTTTTAATTCATTTAATTTAGCTAAATGCTTTTCTAATAAGTCTAAATTGCTTTCTTCTATCAAAGCATTGACTAATACCCAAAGTTCTTTATCACCTAATTTTTCTTTTAACTTAGCTAATTGATGATAATCTAAACTTAATGCTTGACGACATGAAAAATATTTTGTTCCAACAACAAAATATTTAACACCAATACTTAAAAAATCATATAAAAATTTATCACTATTTAATGCTAATACTAATTCCATTACTTCACCTTTTTTCTTATTACACAAATACCATCACCAACATGATAATATTCAACATCGTATTCTTCATGATCAAAAATCCATTCTTTAAAACGCTTTATTTTTTTTACCAATTGTCGTGTATTACGATTCTTTATTTTATCTATCTCAAAAACCATGCCGTGAAAATCTAAATTATCGACAACACAAACACCATTATCATTAACTAAAGGCATATATTTTTCAAAAAACTTTTGATATTGAGCTTTTGCAGCATCAATAAATAAACAATCATATTTTTTTAAAACAAGCTGATTTATATCTAATGTTAAAGCATCATCATGATGAATAATAATTTTATCATTCATCCCATAATCATTAATATTTTTTACAGCTTCTAAATAGCGTTGTTGATCTAGTTCTATTGTTTCTACTTTAAAATCATCAATATTTATTACTAACATTAATGCTGAATAACCAATAGCACTACCTATTTCTAAACAATTGCTACAATTATATTGTTTAAATATATCGACCATAAAGGCCAATCCCGCTTTTTGCATAATCGGAATATTTTTTTCTATCGCTTCTTTTTCTAATTCTACTAACTCTTTCATCTTAATACCATTTATTTTCACTTACAACTTTTAGATGTTCATCATATGTATTGGAATAAATTACCGTACCATCTTCTAAAGCAAAGAAAAACATTGCTTCGAAATCTTGATAATTTAAACATGATTCAATAATCTGATTAGATACATTGCTAATTGGTCCAACTGGTAAACCATCATAATAATATGTATTATATTTTGAATCAACATTTAAATCTTTATAAGTAACAGCAACTGTTTTAATTTGATTAGCGTAATTTACTGTTACATCACTTTGAAGACGCATTGGTTTTTCTAATCGATTTATAAATACGCCAGCAATTTTTTCTTGATCATCTTGATTGCCAGAAGCTTCGCACTGTACTATTGAAGCAAATGTTAAAAACTGATGCATAGTTACTGGATTACCATTTATTGTAAAGCTAGCAATTTTATCTTTATATTTAGATAAATTTTTATCCGTTTGATCTAACATCATTTCAGTAACATCTTCAATTGTAGTATTACTAGCAGTAATAATATATGTTTCAGGAGCAAAATAACCTTCTAATGAAAACATAACATCGGGATTTAAAATACTTTCATCTAAAAACCAGTATTTTTTTATTAATGAATTTAAATATTCACTATCAGACCATTTGGCTAAAACTTCATTACTATCAACTTCTAGAGCTTCACCAACTTGTGTAGCACAATCAGTAATTCGATAACCATCTAAAATTGTTACTCGAGCAGAAGATATATAATCTTTATCTCCTTCTAAGACCTGACATATTTTTGGTAAATCCATATTTTTATTTAAAACATATGTATTTGCAATAAAATCATAACTATTTAGTTTTAAATAAATATTAGCTACTGTCTTATTTTTTATCAAACCGGCTTTATCTAACTGATCTAAAACAGATGCATTTGAACCTGATATTTCTACAATTACTTCCTCATCTTTTGAAGAAACAGCACCTTGTCCATCAAAATAAACAAATGTTAAAACTAGCACCAAAATTAAAACACTAGCAATTATTCCAATAATGATTTTATGTATTTTTTTCATAAACGCCTCCATTTTTTACATTATATGATATTTTTTATGCTGTTTCAACTTATTTCACTACTACTAGTATGACAAGAAAAAATAGAGATGAAAACATCTCTATCGAAATTTTAATAAATTGTTTCAAATTTAGTAATACATACTGGCTCATTTACCATATAACTGTATTTAGTTTCAAATAACATACCACCACGTTCTTTGCGGTATTCATAGCTTTCTACTACGCCACCTTTTTGACATACTACAACGATCCAGCGATCTTTAAAGATTTTTAAATCACGTGGATTTGGTGAAGTATCAACGAAATCTTTATAAGTTAACATACCAGTTTCTTTATCAACAATAAATAAAGATAAACTATCATGTCCACAGTTGGTAACATATAATCTTTCTTCTTTTTCGCTAAAAATCATTTGACTAGCAGTACTTGGTATATCTTCATAACCTTCTTTTGGATACGTATCAATAGTTTGAATCAACTCAAAATTTAAATCATTATATTTATAAACGTTTATAGTACAAGATAGCTCATTTAATACATAAGCGATTGTTCCAGCTTTGTTAAATAAAATTTTATTAGGACCAGAACCTGGTTGTAAATCAAATGAATGTTCTTCATCCAAAGCAATTTCACGATCAATCATTTTAAATAATAAAACTTTATCTAAACCTAAATCAACTACAATTAAACATTGTTTATCTGGTGTAAAATCAACATAGCATGGGTGTGGTTGATTTTGTCTTTTAGGGTCAATACTATGACCTTCTAATTGATATCTAGAACATGGTGCAATTAGTTTTTTCTTTTCAATACGAGCTACTAAAATTTCACTATTATAATAATCTACTGCATATAGTCTATCAGCTGTTTCGTGATCTCCATTAGTACAAGCATGAACATAAGTTTTACCATTATCACTAATATGTGAAACTAATGCTAAAATATCTGACGTTGCAGCATATGAACAAATTCCGCCATCCCCTTGTGTACCGGAACGATTTTTATAAGTCACACAAACAAAACGACCATAATTAAAACTATAAATCGGATCTGATGGTGTCTTAAAAAATTTTTTATATAATATTTCCCCATTTTCAACATCAACTTGAAATGTATAAAGCCCTCTAGTTTGATCATTACCATAAGAATTAACAAAGAATGATTCTGTTATTCTCTTTTTCCCAAATAAACCAAATAAAGCCATTTAATAATACCACCTTTTCTATTTTTAAAGATAAAAAAGCTAATTTAATTAGCTTTTATTAATTATTTTTACTGTTATGACAGCATTCTTCTTCATTTTCATGGTTATGACAACATTCATGATCACCATGACCTTGACCATGACAGCACTCATGATCTTTTTCATCATGATGATGACAACCATTACCGCCATGACAACATTCATGATTGTTTTGTTGCTCTCCCATAAAACTTTGGAATACTTCTTCTACTAATTCCCATTCTTCAGGGGTTTCAATTGGGAACAATTGTCCAGTTTCATCATAAATTGATGCATAAACACTAGGTTCATCTAAAGATGCATCATAGTATAAAACATATTGCTTATTTAATTCATCGTTATTAAAAGTAAATAAGACTTCAAATTCTTTTTCATTTCCTTGGTCATCAATAACCTGGATTTTATTTGCTTCCATTAATATTCCTTTCTATTTACTGTCTAAGTATCCTTGTAATATTGCTACTGCTGCCATTTTATCAATTACTTTTTTTCTTTTATTGCGTGAAACATCAGCAAAAATCAATTGATTTTCAGCTGCTTTAGTAGTTAATCGTTCATCTACTAAAACAACATTTATTCCTGGAACTTCTTTTTCTAACATTTCTTTAAATTTAATAGAAATCTGAGCTCTTATTCCTAGATCACCATTCATATGTTTAGGAAGCCCAAGAACAACTGTTTCAATATCATTTTCCTTAATGATCTTAGCAACATATTTACAAGCAGCATGATAATCGTTTTCTTTAAAACGATACGTTTCTACACCATGAGCAATCATTCCTAATAGATCACTCATGGCAATACCGCAGGTTTTAGAACCTAAATCTAAACCTAAAATTCTTTTCATTCTATTTCTCCAAATATGATTTGACTAATTCTTCAATAATTTCATCACGTTCAATTTGTTGGATAATATTTCGAGCATTCTTATGACTAGAAATATAAGCAGGATCATTAGAGATTAAATACCCAGCAATTTGATGTACTGCGTTATAACCTCTTTCATTTAACGCTTCTATTACTGTTTTTAGATTTTGACGAATCATTTCACGTCGCATATCTTCAGAACTGAATACTTTTGTTTTTGTTAAATCTTGCATAATATTGCCCCCCTTAAGGCTTAGCCTATAACATCATTTTACACCAAATATTAGTAAATTAAAAGAAGTTTTTAAGCTCAGTCTTAATCATAGCGATTTTATCATTTACTGGACAACCACCTTGAGCAAAATCAGGTTTTCCACCACCGCGTCCATCAACGACAGCATTTATTTTCTTAACGATATCTCCTGCTTTAAATCCTTTAGCAACATAATCTTTAGTTACCCCAACAAAATATGAACATTTACCTTCAAATTGAGAAACTAAAATTACAATTCCTTCATCTAATTTATCTCTAAAATCAAATGTTAATTGTTTAGCTTTAGCACTATCAATTTTTTCTTCTACTAATAATACTTTAACACCATTAATATCTTGAACATCGTTAACTTTATTAGCAGCATTTAAAGCATTCAATTTACTATTTAAATTTTCAATTTCTTTTTTATCAGCAGCTAATTCTTTTGATAAAGCTGTTACTTTGTTGACAACTTCTTTACGATTTTTGATTTTTAAAACATCACTAATTGTATCAACAACTTCTTTTTCATGAACAAGAGCTTGATATGCTTTTTTACCAGTAACTGCTTCAATACGGCGAACACCACTACCAACACTTTCTTCAGCTTCGATTTTAAATAGACCAATTTTAGCACTATTGCTTACATGGCAGCCACCGCATAACTCTTTTGAAAAATCACCAATTGTTACGACACGTACTGTATCACCATATTTTTCATCAAATAGAGCCATTGCACCATTTTCTAATGCTTTTTCTTTGCTCATGAAATCAATGCTTACATCAATACCATCAAAGATAACATCGTTTACAGTTGCTTCAATTTCTTTAATTTGATCATTTGTAATTTTTTCAAAATGAGTAAAGTCAAATCTTAAACGTTGATCATCGACATAAGAACCAGCCTGGTTAATATGACTACCAAGAACTTGTTTTAAAGCAGCTTGTAATAAATGGGTTGCACTATGGTTGGCAATAATTTTATTACGTTTTTCTTTATCAACATCTAAAGTTAAAATATCTCCTAAAGTAATAGATCCTTTTTTCAATTTCACAAAATGTAAATGTTGTTGATTTGGTGCTTTTAAAACATTTTCTACTTCTGCTAAGCAGTTTTCATTATAGATAGTTCCGGTATCAGCACATTGACCACCCATTTCAGCATAGAAAGTTGTTGTATCAAAAACAATTTCACCATAATCATCAATTCGATCTACTTTGACTCCGTCTTTAAACAATCCAATAACTACGCTGTTAATATTAGCTGGATTATATTCAAATGTTGAAGGTAAATCAAAAGACATTAAATCAGGTTTTTGACTAGTCATACTTTCACCTTCACTACGAGCCCCACGAGATCTTTCTTGCTGGATCTTTAATTCTTCTTTAAATCCTTCTTCATCAACTTTTAAATTTGATTCACTAGCAATTTCTAAAGTTAACTCAAATGGGAATCCATAAGTATCATATAACTTAAATGCTTCTTTACCACTAATTACACCTGTTGTATTTTTAGTGATAATACTATTTAATAATTTTTCACCGTTAGATAATGTTTTATGGAAAGCTTCTTCTTCTTTACGAACTAGATCACTAATATAATCTACTTTTTCTGGTAAATAATCATAGAATTCTTTCATAATATCACTAACAGTGCTTACTAAATTGTACATAAATGCTTGTTCAATACCGATTTGTTTACCATATCTAACCGCACGTCTTAAAATTCTTCTTAAAACATAACCACGACCAGCGTTATCAAATAATGCTCCATCAGCTAAAGCAAATGTTACTGTTCTAATATGATCGGCAATAACACGGTATGCCATTTTGTTTTCTTGATAACTTACTGATGCAATTTTTTCTACTTGATGGATAATCGGTAAGAAGAAATCAGTATCAAAATTAGTTTCTCCATTTTGGAAGATACTTGTAATTCTTTCTAATCCCATTCCAGTATCAATATTTTTTTGTGGTAATTCTTTATATTCTTCACGTTTTAATCCTTCTTGAGAATTATATTGTGAAAATACTAGATTCCAGATTTCGACATAACGATCATTTTCTAACTCTTCAAAAAATAATTTTGTTCCTAAACCTTCAGGATCATATTTTTCACCACGATCATAAAAGATTTCTGAATCTGGTCCACATGGCCCTTCACCGATTTCCCAGAAGTTTCCAGGTGTTTTTAAAATGTGGTCTTTAGCAACTCCAATTTCATTAACCCAATAATCATAAGCTTCATCATCATGATCATGAACAGTAATATAAAGTTTTTCTTTATCAAAAGCAAACCATTTTTCATCAGTTAGTAATTCCCAAGCATATTCAATAGCTTCTTTTTTAAAATAATCACCGATTGAAAAGTTACCTAACATTTCAAAAAATGTATGATGTCTAGCAGTTTTCCCTACATTTTCAATATCATTAGTTCTAATTGATTTTTGAGCGTTTGTAATTCTTGGATTTTCTGGTTTGATTGTTCCATCAAAGTATTTTTTAATAGCCGCAACACCAGCATTAATCCATAATAAAGTTGGATCATCATTAGGAATTAATGAATGACTTGGCTCAACTTTATGGCCTTTACTTTCAAAAAAATCCAAAAACATTTTTCTTACTTCATTTCCAGTTAATTGTTTCATCCTATTCTCCTTTACTTCTACAAAATAAAAAGTCGTCCCTATCTAGGAACGACTAAATCGCGGTACCATCCTAGTTCATGAAAACTCATGCCCTTAATTAGCTGATAACGTAGCTTACACGGTAAATTTTAATTACTCTCCAAAGTAGCTTTCCTATACGATACTAAGTATTTTCACCAGCCATACTCTCTCTAAAAAGCTATCAAATATAGTACTCTTCTTTTTCAACGATTTACCAAATTATAAACTATCTATATTTATTTTTCAAGACTATAAATTTACATCTTTTCTTTTAAGTTACACATCATATTTTCAACACAGTCACATTCACTAAGCAAAATCATTAATGATGCCACCGACATTCCTAACAACAGTTTATTTCTTGCTATCATAAAAACTCACCTCAATCTAGTTTGTCTTTATTCAAGAAAATCATACACACTTATTGTTTCTTCTTTTTCAAAACGTTGAATCAAACTCGTTTTACGGCGAAAATCCTGGTAATTATTTAAACCATACATAAACGCTTTAAAACTACCCAAAATAAAAAGAGATTGTTTACTACGGGTTATTGCAGTATATAATAAATTTCGCTTTAACATCACATAATAATCTGATAATACTGCCATAATGACAATTTTAAATTCATTCCCTTGTGATTTATGAATCGACATACAATAAGCATGAGTAATAGTATTAAAATCATTACTAGTATATTCAATAATATTACCATCAAAATCAACAACAAGTGTATCTTGTAGATATTCAAAATTGTCTTTTAAACAAATATCAATTAATGTTCCAATATCACCATTAAATACTTCATCATCAGGCCGATTTTTTAGTTGTAATATTTTATCACCAATTCTAAACTCTTTACGACCAACACGATAAATCAAAGTTTCATCATCACATGGATTAAAAACATCCTGCAATGCATCATTTAAAGCATCAATTCCTGCGACACCTTGATACATTGGAACTAATACTTGAATATCGTTATAATCATAACCTTCATCAATGGCTTTTTGAACAATTTTCTTTACGTTTTTTACGACATCATAGTTTGGACAAGAAAAGAAATTTATATCCGGATATTGTTCAAATAATGAAGCAGTATCATCAATTTGTTCATTAATAATATGATGAGCTAATTGAATAATTCCCGATTCTTTTGTTTGTCTAAAAATTTCATCAAGTTCGATCGTTTTTATTCCTGCTGCAATTAAATCATGTAAAACATTACCAGGAGCAACAGATGGCAACTGATGATAGTCGCCAATAAAAAGAATTTTACGAATTCTTTTTCCGGCTAAAAAAATACGGTGCAGCAATAAACAATCAACCATTGAAAACTCGTCAATAACTAAAACTTCAATATCTAAAGGATTTTTTTCATTCATTGCAAATGTATTGCTATGAAGATCCCATTTCAATAAACGATGAATCGTACAAGCACTTATTCCAGTTAATTCATTTAAACGTTTTGCTGCTCTTCCAGTTGGAGCAACTAAACCAATTTTATCTTCAGGAAATAATGTTTTATAAATTTTTAATAACGCTTGAACAATTGTAGTTTTACCAGTTCCTGGTCCCCCAGTTAAAATCATACATGAAGATTTTAAGAAATAATTAATTGCTTCTTTTTGCTTACTAGCATATTCAATTCCTTGTTTTTGTTCATAATTTTTTAGTAAGCGTGCTACTTCAGCTTCATCTACTATTTCTTCGGGCTGATTAATTAAGTTTTTTAAAAAAGAGGCAATATTTTTTTCTGCTTCATACATTTCATAATAATAATAGCGTTCTTCTTCTAAAACAACTAGACCTTCATCAATTAATTCATTTAAATACTCATCAAAAACAGTTTCTTCAATGTTATAAATAATTTTTGTAAACATTGTTTTAATTTCATCTAATAAACAATAGGTACTACCAGTATTAAAACCATATTGTTTTATACTATAGATGATTCCTGCTTTGATTCGATTAGGAGCATCTAAACTGCCTCCAGTTTTAATAGCTAATTCATCAGCTGTTTTAAACCCAATTCCATCAATATCTTCAATTAACTGATAAGGATTATTTTGTAAGACATCTAACGTTTTATCTTGATAAAACGCTTGAATTAAACCGAGATTTTTCAAACTAATGCCATGACCCATAAAAAAGCGCATTACTTCCTGATCATAATCTCCGCTAGTTAAAGTCTCATATATTATTTCTCGCCGTTTTTCAGTCATTCCTCTTACAATATCTAAACTATGTTTATCGGTTTTAATTTTATCAATACAATCTTCACCTAAGGTATTAACAATTTCTGTTGCTAAAGTTTTTCCAATTCCTTTAAATAGGGGGCTAGAAAGATATTTAATTAATTCATCATCTTCTTTAGCATAAATAATTCGATATTGCTCTAGTTTAAACTGTTTTCCATATTTAGGATGAATAACATAATCACCAGTAAATTCATATTTATCATAGTCATTAAAATTATTCATATAGCCAGTCATAGTAATTAGTTTATCTTCTTGCTCAACTTCAATTAAAGCAACAAGATAATTAGAAGATTCGCTATAAAAGCGAATCTTCTTAATATATCCAGTATAAATAATCATTATAAATATTCGATTGGTTTACCATCTTTATAAACCGTTTCGATGGTTCCACCACCTAAACAAACATCACCATCATAAAATACTGCTGCCTGTCCAGGAGTTACTGCTTTGACTGGCTGGTCAAAAGTTAAATAAACTGTATTTTCGTCAACGAATTCCAAACTAATTGGGTTATCTTTTTGTCGATATCTAAATTTTGCATTACATGATATTTTACCAGCTGGCTTTTTAGAAGCGATCCAGTTGACATCACTAATTAAAGCACCGGTTGAATATAACCATTCTTTTTGATCACCTTGACAAACATATAAAACATTTTTGTCATAATCTTTACCAACAACAAACCAGGCAGCACCTGGTCCACCAATTCCTAATCCTTTGCGTTGACCAATTGTATAGTACATAATTCCTGAATGTTGTCCAATTACTTTATTAGTTTCAATATCTACCATATTCCCTGGCTGTGCTGGAATATAATTTTGTAAAAATTCTTTAAAATCACGTTCACCGATAAAACAGATACCAGTACTATCTTTTTTATCAGCTACTGGTAAGTTTAATTCATGAGCAATTTTACGAACTTCACTTTTATCAATATCTCCTAATGGAAATAAAGAATTTTGTAATTGTTTTTGATTTAATTGACATAAAAAATATGTTTGATCTTTATTATGATCAACACCTTTTAACATGATTGAATCTTGTCCTTCTTGATGAACTACTCTTGCATAATGACCAGTAGCAATATAATCTGCTGATAATGTTTTTGCATAATCTAAAAAAGCTTTAAATTTAATATGCTTATTACATAAAATATCTGGATTTGGAGTTCTTCCTTTTCGATATTCATCTAAAAAATATGTAAAAACATGATCCCAATATTCCTTAATAAAATCAACTCGTTTGATTGGAATATCTAAACACTTAGCTACTGCTTTTGCATCATTATAATCTTTTTCCTGAGGACAAATATCATCATCATTAGTTGGATTACCTAAAATATCGTTATTTAATTGACTATCCCAGTTACGCATAAAAACCGCAATAACTTCATATCCTTGTTTTTTTAATAAATAAGCAGCAACTGCCGAATCAACACCGCCACTTAATCCTAATACTACTCTCTTTGACATTTTCGTCACCTCACCCGACTATAATAACATTATTTAATATAAAAAACCATATAATTTAAAAAAAGAAAGGATGATTTCCTTTCTTTTTATCCTAATCTTGACATTGGTAACATGGCTGCTCCAATAGCACCACAATCTTCTAATTCTGTTTTTAATAGTGGGATATGTCCACGCATACCAACATGGATCTTAGAGTTAAATTGTTCTTCTAAGCTATCTAAGAAATATTCACGTGATTTCATAACTCCACCACCAATTACAAAGCAATGTGGATCAACTGTATGAGCAATATTAGCAAACATTGTTGCAAGTTGAGAAACGCATTCATCAACAATACTTTTAGCTTTTAAATTACCTTCAGCAGCTAATCTAAAAACATCACCAGCATGATTTACAACATCATCACCTAATATTTCTTTACCTTTTCTAGTAATTGCAGTACCGCTTGCTTCACCTTCAACAGCACCTGGATTTAAACCACCAAATTTATAACCATTATTTTTTACGATGATATTTCCGATTTCACCAGCATGTCCACGACCACCAGAAACTAATTTACCATCAACAATAAACGCTCCACCAATTCCTGTTGAGATTGTAACATAATAACATGTTGGATAATTTTTACCAGCTCCTAAAAGCGCTTCAGCTAATCCAGCAACGTTAGCATCATTATCAATAAATACTGGTAAATTAAAACGATCTGCTAATTTATCACAAATAGGATAATTTTCAAATCCTGGTAAATTTGTAGCCATGATCATTGTCCCATTAACTGTATCAACTGGTCCTGGAACACCGATTCCAATACCACTAACACCTTCAAGACCACCACAAACTGAAGTATCTAAGCTTTCAATTTGGCGAATAATTTTAGCACAAACGTAATCTGGTCCATTTTCTCTTTCTGTATTATCTTTTACTTCACTATATGTTGCACCTTTTTCATCAACTAGTAAAGTACGTACGTTTGTTCCACCTAAATCAATTCCAATGTAATATTTCATATCTATCCTCCTAATGTACTACAAATAATTATACAATAAAGGTTAGATATTTTAAAGATATCTAGAACAAAGTTTTAACTATTTTTTCAAACTGTTTTGGTACGTTACAAACTATTTCTTTATCTTGAAGATATTTTAATGTTCCGATTGTTTTAACAAATTTTATTTTATATGCATGTAATAGCTGGTTATTTAAACCAAATGTATTTTTTATTGTTTTATTCAATTTAAAATCACCGTATTTGCGATCACCGATTATTGGATGATCAATACTAGCTAAATGTACTCTGATTTGATGCATTCGCCCTGTAACTAAGGTAACTTCAACTAAACTAAAATCATTTTTACTTTTAATTGGTTTAACAAGGGTTTCCATTGTTAAAGCACCTGGATAGTCTTTATTTACTAACTTAACTTGTGATTTATCTTCAAGTTTTACCATATACCCTTTTAAATGTCTTGGCGTTGATAAATTTCCCTTACAGATAGTTAAATAGCTTTTTTCAATACAATGCCGTAGTTTAATCATTTCATTTAGATCTTGAAGTGCTGCAAGAGTTTTTCCAAAAATTACGATCCCGCTTGTATTACGATCCAAACGATGAACTGGTCCAGGCATAAAAGTATTTTCACGACTTAAATCAAGTTCGTTTTTAGAAGCTAAATAACTTAATACTTGATTTGTTAGGGTATTAATACTTTCATTAGCATCTTCATGTACTAATAATCCAGCTGGCTTATCAACTATTAAAATGTTTTTATCCTCATATAACACTTTGAAAGTCTTTTCAACTTCATAAATGCTTTTTTCAGCCGTGAATTCTTTAAACTTATCTTCATATAAAAACATTTCTAGAATATCACCATCAGCTAATATATACTTTTCATTTACTCGTTTGCCATTTACTTTAATGTCTTTTTTTCTAAACATTTTATAAATAAAATTACTTGGCGCATTAACTAATAGCTTCTTTAAATATTTATCAATACGCTGATTAGCATCATTTTTTGTTATTACTAATTTTTTCAATTCCATCACCAATATCCATTATAACAAAACCTTATCCAATTACCTAATACTTTTAAAATGTAACCCTTTACATTTAATTGAACTAGTGCTATAATCTAATTGTTAAGTGAAGACATTCGCTTTACATACCCCCTATTATCACCCTTACGTGAAATAATAGAAAAAAGTATGCACCCCCGCATACTTTTTTTGTTATAATCTAAATGAGGTGATTTATATGGAAAAAAAGCTTTCTAGCGAGCTAATTTATCAAGGTAAGATAATCAACGTATATAAAGATAAAGTTGAATGTGAAAACGGGAATATTGCAACAAGAGAAGTTGTTAGACATCATGGTGGTGTTGGTGTCTTAGCAGTAGTTGATGATCAAATCCTGCTTGTAAAACAATACCGTTATCCTAATGCTACTGATACGTTAGAAATACCAGCAGGAAAACTTGAATTAAATGAAGATACTGGTATTTGTGCATTAAGAGAATTAGAAGAAGAAACAGGTTATAGCGCTAAAGGAATTGAATTAATCGCAAAATTCTTACCAACACCTGGTTATAGCGATGAATGGCTTTATGTATATGAAGCTAAAGATGTATTTAAAGTTGAAAATCCTTTAGACTGCGATGAAGATGAGGTTATTGAATTAATACGTTTAGATATCGATACAGCATATCAAAAAGTGGTAAGTGGTGAAATTTTTGATTCTAAAACAATGATTGCTATTATGCACGCATATATTAATAAACATCATAAGTAAAAAACGATTTTAAGTCATCTTAAAATCGTTTTTAAATCTAGGTATAAAATAAAAAATTCTGTTAAACAGAATCTAATAATGGCGGTCTGGACGGGACTCGAACCCGCGACCTCCGCCGTGACAGGGCGGCATTCTAACCAACTGAACTACCAGACCAATATTTTAATGGCGGAGACAGAGGGATTTGAACCCTCGCGCCAGTTTCCCGACCTACACCCTTAGCAGGGGCGCCTCTTCAGCCTCTTGAGTATGTCTCCGTCGTCTGCTTGTTTATAATAGCATATATATATTTTCTTTGCAATACCTTTTTTGAATTTTTTTATCTCTAAAATATAAGTGATTATATTTTTATTCGATTATTTCACTGTTTTTTATAAAAAAGCTTTTTTTACATTTTTTATCAAACTTTAACAATAAATCTATATTTTATTTTAAAATATTATTTTAATATTTACATTATTCTTCCTGATTATAACATTCAAATACATTATTAATGATATTTAGACTTATTCAAATTACCAACTTCTAGCTTAATAACTTTTTTAAAATACTCTATAGTATTATCTATCATCAGCTTTTAAATTTCCCGGTACAAAAAATATGTAGCTTTTATCTTCTAATTTAATATCTTCATAAATAATTCTACAATGTACTTTTTCATGATTGTATTAAAAATATAATATTGACTAGTTCAACTCTATTTTATATTAAATAAGATAATAATCACTTAAGTAGAAAACTGAACAATAATTATCAATTCATATACAATATATTATCTATAAATATTCATAAATTACACCATATATAAATTACATTTAAATTAATTTACATATTTTTTCTTAACAAATCCGTATTTCATATTCTTACGTTTTTACAACTCTTACATAAATCTCCTATTAATTATTTTAAGAAGATGTCGATTACTTCCTTGTAAAAAATACCGATATGACAATACATACCGGCATTTTATATAACTATTTTAATATTCTTTTTTTATATTACGAATAGCTAAACAAATACATCCTAACATTGCAATAGCCAACATTCCATATGCAACTAATTCACTATCATCACCTGTAGCTACTGAATTAGCTTTTTTAATATCAGTATTAGTAACATTTTGTGAATTTTCACTTTTATCAGAGTCAGTTGGATTATTAGGATCTATAGGTATTACTGTGCTAGGTTTTTTTGCACCACATACTGTACAAATACCATCTTTATATTGATGTCCTGCACTTTCAATAACTGTACCTTTCTTTAAAACTTCGTTGCATCCTGTACATACCGTATCACCAGTATATCCATTTTCTGTACATGTTGCTTCTTTTTGATTAATTAACTGTGTTTTAATATGATTATTTGGATCAACTTCGCCGTATTGATTCCCACATTTTTCGCAAACAGCAAGTGTTGTACAAGTAGCTACTCCACCTTGATGTGGTAATTTTGAACCTTCATCTACAATTGTATCAGTTTCATCGCAGCGACTGCATTTTCCTATCATAGTACCATCATGTTCACAAGTTGCATCATTATTTGGTATATAATTTACAAAATCATGTCCTAGTTTTTCTATAGTTATCCTATCAGTAACAGCAGTGCATCCATCGTATAAACAATGTCTTGATTTTAATCCATCTTCTGTACATGTGGCTGGTCTATCTACACTGTAATCATCAGACCATAGATGTTTACCGTTAATTGTTTCTGTGTATGTATCATTACAATTGTTGCATGTATATGTAACTATTTTTCCACCACAAGGCAATTCAGATTCTACTCTATTTACTATTTTGTAATCATGACCAGTAGCTTCTATTACCATTCCTTCTACAACAATTTCTTTGCATTCATTACATATAGTATCACCAGTATAGCCTTCTTCGGTACATGTGGCTTCTTTTTGATTAATTAACTGCGTTTTAACATGATTATTCGGATTGACTTCACCATACTCCTGATCACAGCCTTCACAGATTGCTCGTTTTGTACAGGTAGCTTCCCCACCGTGATGTGACAACATAGAACCTTTATCTACGATAGTATCAGTTTTATCGCAACGATCGCATTTAGCTGTCTTAGTTCCATCACTTGTACAAGTCGCATTATTATCTGATACATAATTTGTGAAACTATGACCTAATGGATCAATTTCAACAACATCTGTTACTTCTGAACATCCATAAATACAATGTTTAGACTTAGAACCCGGTTCTGTACAAGTAGGTTTTTTATCAATCTCATATTCATTTTCCCAAATATGTCCTGAACCTTCTGTTTGTTTAAATGAATCTTCACAATATTTACATTTATATGTAACCAAATCTCCTCCACAAGGAAATTCCGATTCAACACGATTAATTACTTCATACTCATGTCCTGTTGCAGGCACTATTTCCTGTTTCTTGATAACTTCTTTGCAAACAGAACAGTGGGAACCTTCTGTTAAACCTGAAGCTGTACATGTTGGGGCTTTAGCTTCATCTACTACTATGGTATGTTCAGTTTTAGATATAAATTCAGTTTTTGTTGTACCACATGCAGTACAAGTATATGTCATAATACCTTGTTCACTACAAGATGGTTCTTTTGTAACTTGACCATCATCCCAGGTATGTTCGCTACATGCCAATACATTAATAGTATAATTAATTGTACATCCATAAACATTTGTGCTAAATGTTGTAACTCCAACTTTCAATCCTGTTATCTTACCGTTTGATATAGTTATAATATCACTATTAGTACTTAAATCAGGTACTACTGTAATAGGAATTCCATCAGGTCCAAACCATCCAATTGATACATTAGTTTCTATTCCTAACTTAACAGCAGGAATATCGACTGTTTTCCCAATTTCTACATCAATTTTTTGATTCAAACTTTTAACAATAGATTCAGGGTGATACATATCGGCAATTACAACAGGTACATGTCGCAAACCGTCATATACTGGTATTTCTGGAATATTAGATTTATACATTCCAAATTCTTGAACCCAGCATTTAACACCATTTACTTCGGCATACCCTATACCTATTGCATTGAATCCTTGATTCAACATGTTTCTTCGGTGTCCCTGACCATCATATAACTCGTTAGTTTCTTGCCATTGTTCAAAATAAACTTCCGCATTTCCATATGTTCCAATTGCTATATTTTCACCATATGAATTTACTCCTTCATATTCTGCAGTAAAACAAATTGTTCCATCTGGCCTAATATGATCATAGTTTAAAGCAATTTCTGCGGCACGTTGCATAGCAATCTGTTCTAAAGCATAATCATATGCAAGTGGCTGTAAAGTGTTATTTGAGCTTGTATTATAGTAAATTTTATTCTCGTTTTTTTCATCCCATATCCAAGCATCATCACCTGTCCTCCAGTCATTGATCATACCTAGCATTCTTCGTGCTTCAGACTGATTGTAATTGGCTTCTATATATAATTCTGTACTATCTGTATTTTGCGCCTTAACTGATAATGGTGTCATATACGCTAATACAGTAAAAGAAACCAGTAATGATAATAAAAATTTAATCTTTTTCATCTGTTCGCAAGTATAACCTTGCATTTCCCTCCCTTCTCAAAAATATTTTTTGAACAACAATTGTACTATACAATGTATAAACCCAACTATTAAAATAATATATATATCACAACTATTGCATATAAATATTATAACATTCATATCACAAATTTTATATATTTTATCGATATTTTTCTATATTTTTCCCATGATTTAACAATATTAATTGTGATAAATAACAATTAAAAACCTAGATCTAATAACAACGAGCCAATATTAGTAAATACAGATAGCAAATGGAATTATGTATGTCTGATGTTAGAATTGTATAACAGAGATTGTAGGATATGCAGCTGAAAAAAATAAAAATGCCAAACCAGTTGAAAAGGCACTTTATTCAATAAAATATGATTTAAGTAAGATAGATTTGTTTCATACTAACTATGCCGAATTCGGTATAGTAGTGATCGTGGAAGTGAATTTAAAAATGAAGAAATTGAAAAAGCATTAAAAACATTTAATATAACCAGATCACTAAGCACAAAAGGATGTCCGTATGATAAAGCGGTAGCTGAAGCAACATATAAAATTATAAAAACAGAATTTGCATTTAATAAAAGGTTTGATAGTTTAGAAGAGTTAGAACTGGAATTATTTGATTATGTAAACTGGTATAATAATATCAGGATACATGGTTCACTTGATTATAAAACACCTGTTGAATTTAGAATGTTCTCATAGAAATTGTCCAAAAAAGTGTT